>JBFFMO010000226.1:0-6595 GCA_041554035.1 Allomicrovenator sp.
GCCGTAACCCACCGCGGTGTAGGACTCGCCGGCGACCGGCGCTGAATCGATTCGCGGGACGATCGGGGTCGCATCGCTTGAAGGGATATTGGAGCTCAAAACCAAGAGCGCGATATCGAATCCGCAGGTGTCGTTGCCGCCCGGCGGAATCAGGATCTGAGAAACCCGAGTGTAGTCGCTCGGGTCGTTGCTCATCTGGGTTCGAGTGGTCACGTACATTGTCGACGCATCGTGTTTGGCGCCGAAAGGAGTGCTGCCGCAATTTACGAATTGCGAGTTCAGGTCGGCGACACAATGTTGAGCGGTGAGGACCAGATTGGGTGCGATCAAGGTGCCGGAGCAGATGGCGCTCCCGCCCTGGAGTTGGGCCAGAATGCCCACGACGGCCGTCTGGTTATTCTCGACTTGGCCGCCCTTAATTTCTTGCCGGGTCGTCGCGTATTGGACGTCGTCCTCGGGCATGCAACCCGTAAAAATGAGGACCAGTATGAGGATGAACAACTTCATAACGATCTACAGGAGCAACGATCATGCCACGTTGGAATACATCGACCTACACCGCTTTCCGGGGGCGTTTGGGCGAAAAACCGGGGTTTGGACGCCACAGGCGGCGTCGTATGACCCCGTTCTCTGGACCTCAGGCGCGGATAGACTCGAGCACGTCGAACCATGCGTCGAGGATGCGTGTGGGCGAGGTCGACCGAACCGAGGCGTAGATTTCCACCTGAGGAGCGAGGCGCCGAATCAAGAAGACTTCATGGGTCCTTGGATTCTGGAAAGATGCGCCTTCATTGGTGTGCCAGGAGATGGGTTCGAGGCCAAATGCCAAGAGCTGTGCTTGGAGCAGGGCCTGAACCGCGACGTAGGCATCTTGTGCGACTCGGTTGCCGTTGCGGCCCATCTGAGCATGCAGGTCAAGCAGGCAACCCCACATCAAGGAGCCGAATTTGGTCGTCAGGTGTGCGTCGCGCCGCTCGAACACGCCGCGCAAAAAGATGGCTTCCTCGCAGACCTTAAACGCGCCGTCGGAGTGCATGCGCTGGCGAGCCAGTACAATGTCCTGTCTTGATGTTTCGACCAAGACGCCGTGGTCAAGTGCATAGTCTAGGTCCGGCAACGTGTCGGCGGAAACCAGTGAGGTCATGCCGGGTCGGGCGAGCAAGTCGAGCGCGTCCAGAGCACAAAGGCGAATCGAGGCGATGGTTTTGGGGCTGACGTCGGTGTGTGGGAAGCGCCCGGCCGCGATCGCTAAAATCGTATCGATCGATGAGATACGACAACGCACGTCCCCGTGATTGACCATCCGCTCGTGGACTTCGTTCAGCGCAACGACCAGATGGTCGAGCAGCATCGAAAGTCGTCTGGGGTCCTCGCTTTTGCCGCATTGAGCGATCAACGCGTTGACGCACATCGAGACATCGATCGCGGCGCGAACCCAGAATCGAAAGAGCCCGTCGGTGATTGCGCGATTATTGAAGAAATCGTCCGACGCGATGTACTTGATGACTTGCGAGGGCGTGACGTCGGTGCGCAAGAGCGCCATCGCACCCGGTTCAAGCATCCAAAGCTGACTATGAGATCCCTGATTATCGGGGGCTTGGACGGTGATGCTTCCGCATACCTTACACACGTAGAAGACGTGGTGCTCTCCGTCTGGCAACCAGGGAGGTGGCCGGACGGAGGTGTGTTGTGCGAGCGGCTGGTAGACGCAGGCTTGGCATCGGCGGAAGCTAACCATGAGCTATTCTACCACCAACTGGTCCCGTGAGGGTAATTACTGCGCTTTGGCCATCTTGAGGCTGATCTTCATCAACACTTCTTCTTTGATGAGGTCGTCTGGCTTGCCAGCGTACACGATGCCGAAGTCGGATCGCTTGAGCGTGAATTCGCTGTTTGCCATCGCGGTGTCGCCTTCGGTCTTAACGATCGCTGGGAAGGTGATGGTTTTGGTGATTTCACGGATCGTCATATCACCCGTGATGTCATGTGTTTTTCCTTCGCCTGGAGCTTCGACGATTTTTGTCGAAACGAACGAGGCTTTTGGAAATTTCGCGACGTCAAAGAAGTCTGGTGACTGCAGGTGGCCGGTAAGTTTTTCGGTGTCGGTGAAGATCGAAGTGGTGTCGACTTCGAATTGAGTCTTGGCAAGCTTGCCGTCAGGGCTCAGAAATCCTTTGCCCGTGAAGGTCTTGAATCCACCGGTATGGTCGCCAGTCACTTTGGCTCCCACAAATCCGATCGACGACCCTTCCGCCACGAGGGCAAGCTCTTTCAATTCTTCGGCAGGAGCCTGAGCAGCCGTCTGTCCTGCAGTCTGCGCGGCAGTTTGAGCAGCGGTCTCGGTGACGGTCGCGGCAGGTTTGTTGTCGATTTCGCTCTTGCAGCCAGCCGAGATCAAAAGTGCAGCGGCAATAAGTAACATTTGGTTTTTCATCAGAAATCCTTGGTGTTTGTTTCTTGATAGGCGCTTGGATGCACCCTAGGGCCGATTGTTTCAAGATAAATCGGCGAAAATATTTCGGCACGGGACCTTGAAACAAACGTGAAGTGGGTGCATCAAAGCCATCGAACATTCGAATATTGGAGATGACATGGCAAATATTACAATCGGCGGAAACCCTATTCACACCAACGGCTCGCTTCCAAGCGTCGGGAGCCCGGCAATCCCATTTGAGTTGGTGAACGTGTCGCTCGAAAACGTGACGTTGGCTTCGATTCCGGGACGAAAAATCCTGAATATCTTCCCAAGCGTGGGAACTGGAATCTGCGCGACATCGGTACGCAAGTTCAACGAGGAAGCCACGAAGCTTGATGGCGTGACGGTTCTTTGCATTTCGCACGACCTCCCATTTGCGGCCAAAGAATTTTGCGGCGCAGAGGGTCTTGATAAGGTCGTGATGTTGTCAGGCTTTCGCAGCAAATTTGCGTCGGATTACGGCGTGCTGCTTGAAGACGGTCCCTTTCAGGGATTGATGGCGCGTGCCGTGCTGGTCCTCGACGAAAATAACGTCGTGGTTTACGGCGAGCTCGTTCCCGAGATCGCTCAAGAGCCGAACTACGCTGCTGCTCTTGCCGCACTGACCTGATTCACAGGCTGCCGACTCAGATCCCAGAGAAGAACCCAATTTGGAGCGCAAGACCGACGTGAGCGTAACTCGCGTCGGTCAAATTATCGTTGTCCGGCGTGATTCTCATCAGGTTCAGAAAGGGGCCGAACTCCATACTCACGCTGCTCGAAAGAGGGAATGAGTACGCCAGAAAGCCTCCTACCATAGCGCCGCTGTCGCTGAAGTCCCCCACGAAGGGGCCTAGGCGGGTCTCTCCGCCGCCGCTGACCAATCCCAGATAAGCTTGAAGCACAAACGAGTCGGTCATGCCCCGTGCCATGATGCCGAAGGTGTTGTGGTGCAGGTCGACCTCAAGGTCGAGGGCGGAGTCGTCTTCGTGCGGGCCGCTTGCCATGTAGTTGTAAAAAAGTCCGACCGAAAAGGATGGCATCAAATCGACCAATCCTGCGAGTTGAAGGCCAAATCCCGGCCCGGGCCCATACTCGTCGGTCGAGTCGTCGAGGGTGAAACCCGCGAGTCCAGCCTGAACTTGCCCCTGAAGCCTGAACGTCGCGGCTTGGGCGCTGGTTGAGACCAAGAGCAACACGGACAGCACTAGATATCGAATCATGGAGTCTCCGTGGACACGCGATAGCCTTCCACAAAACCAGAAGCGCGGTCGTTTCCGCAAGAAGGAACGTAGACTCGGTCACCTACGACGAGCGGTTTGGTGAACCGATTCCCGGGGCCGGCCATTTGTAGGTCTTCGACCATTTTCCCATCCCAGGTTCGCACGCCCACAAGACGACCAGGTCCCTGACGTTTGGCTTCCACAACCCATGCGACGTCGAGGCCCTCGGAAACACTTTGCACGGTGGCTCGTGAGGAATGCTCACGAAAACGCGTGACGGATTCTGGCGTCGAGAAATTCGGTGTTTGCCACAGGACTTTTAATTTGGCTTCAGGTCCATCGATAAGCTCAAGCGCCACGATCCCGGCGGGATGGGACTTATCGGGCATGAACGTCGGGATAATGAGGATAGGTTTTCCGTTTACGGTCGCGAGTTCCGGTTGGTTGACGATCATGCCAGCCCAATCCCATCGACAGGTATCATCGGGCGTGCCGCAGACGGCCACCAATTGCAGGCGGTCATGCATGATGCCGAGCTCGTCGGCGTCCACCAAATACACGGCGCCATCTTTGGTTGGGTACGCCAAGAGCCGGCCCGCTTGGGGCAGCTCGACGAGGGTCGGCGTGCTGCCTCCCACGTAATCTAATTTTTCCCAGCATTCGAACATCGTCATGCCATCACAAGCGCCCGATTCGGGCCGCAACGGGCCGTCGGTGTCTTCTTGGCGAGGAATGAAGAGGTTGGTGCAGGACTCGACACAGGCGGTCGCAGGGGCGTTGGAGTCGAAGTCGGCGCAGGCCGTGGCATCGCAATCGGGTGAAAATACCAGGCCCGGCGAAACGCGCATGAGGGTGTTGGCGAAGTCGTTTCGGGTCAGGTCGAGTTGCCCGTTGCCGGGCGCCAAGATGATCTCGTAAGTGTCTGCCGTGGGAACGATCAACGGGCCGGACGGCTGCCATAATCCGCCTCCGCAGCGGCGCATGCGTGAGCCCGAAACACCGCTTTGCCCGCAATCGGATTCCGGTGTGGTGACTAGCTTTCCGGAGATTGCTTCGCCGCCAGCGGCCCAAGCGTCGAGGTCGATCTCGAATGCAAACCCGTGCCAGGGTTGGATGTCGCGCACGTTTCCAAAGGTCACGTAGGCATGGCCGTATATTTCGTCGCCCACCCGCGCGATGACGACCTGCGCTCGCGCCAATGCGTTGCTGGGCAAAAATGGGACGACTCCGCCGCCAGTGGCTTGAAAAGAACCGGTCAACTCGATCGTCGGAAAGGCGGGGTCAAGGGCTTGAGTCTTGAGGTCGATGACGGCCACGCGATGTCGAAGCCGCTCGGGTTGGGCGTCGCTGGCAGCCGCGCTGTCGGTGGCGTAATAGGCGACAACCAGTTTTCCTGCCGTGATTTCAGGGGTGCCGATGATGACCCCCACTTCGCCTTCAGGGGCCGGCATCTCGACTCGCCAGAGCTCTTGTCCTGATATCGGGTCGAGGGCGACGATGAATGGGCCCACGGCCTGCAAAACCTGCTCGGTGGCGTCGTTTTTGTACAGAATGGGGGAGGCGTAGAGGCAGCTTTCAAAAATAACGCCGGGCGTGGATTCGCTTGGGAACATGAGTGCGGCTCGAACCTCGGTCGCTGGATCTCCGACATCAGGTGCATCAAGGTCGGTCTGCACTCCGGTATCGGCGTAGGGCAGAATAGGCGTGCCGGTATTGGACTCGTCGCAGGCCGCCAGACTTGCGATCATCACGAAGAAAAATGGCCATTTCATCGTTCATCCTCGTCCGCGATCGCCAGCAATTTGAGGGCACCCGATGTGGGGCTCAGCGCGCCATTGACCACCTGTTTTTCGATTTCGTCCAAGTCACTTTTTGTGCGCTCCCGAAAGCGCGCCATCCATTCTTGTTCGACGATATCCCAGAGCCAGTGTTTTTGTTGTTGTTGCCGCCGCCGCTCAAATATGCCGGTTTTTTGAGCGTTTTTTCGGTGTTCCAGAACGGTGTTCCAGACCGCGTCGATGCCTTCGCCTTCGGTGGCCGAGCAGGTCAAAACGGGCGGAGTCCATTCGGCGTCACGATGAGCGAATAAATGGATCGCGTTTTTGTACGCGCGTCGCGCCTGTTCTGCAGACAATTTATTATCGCCGTCGGCTTTGTTGATGGCCAAGATGTCGGCGACTTCCAGGATGCCTTTCTTGATTCCCTGCAGTTCGTCGCCCGCGCCGCTCAACATCAATACGAGGAAGGTGTCGACCATGTCTGCGACACGTGTCTCGGATTGTCCAACACCGACGGTCTCCACAAGGATCACGTCAAAGCCTGCGGCTTCGCATAGGAGCATGGTTTCGCGGGTTTTGCGGTGGACGCCGCCAAGCGATCCTTGCGACGGCGAGGGACGAATGAAAGCGCTTTGGTGCATCGAAAGGCGCGCCATGCGGGTCTTGTCGCCCAGGATGCTTCCGCCGCGCAGGCTGCTTGTAGGGTCGATGGCCAAAACGGCGACACTTTGTCCGTCTTCGACCAGCGACATCCCCAGTGACTCGATGAAGGTGCTTTTGCCGACGCCTGGGACACCTGTGATGCCCACCCGAAGCGCCGCGCCGGTGCGAGGCATCAGTGCGTCCAGAACCTGTTGCGCCAGGATTTGATGGTCACGCCGATTCGACTCCACGAGCGTAATCGCTCGCGCAAGGATCGTGCGGTCGTTTTGAATCACGCCGTCGATATAGTCCTGAACCGAAAGCTCGCGGCGATTCAATCCTTGCCCCCAAAACCAAGTCGGGTGTCGAGCACGTCTAGGAGTTCGATGGCGGCCTCGGCAATCACGGTGCCGGGTCCGAAGATGGCCGATGCGCCCGCCTTCAGCAGGGGCTCATAATCGTCGGGTGGAATCACACCTCCCACGACCACCAAAATA
>JBFFMO010000227.1:0-6591 GCA_041554035.1 Allomicrovenator sp.
CCACGGCTACAAATGCCTGGGCAACCAGGCGGAACATGGGTGTTATCTGGGACCACGTCGCCCTCGGTCACACACTCCAGTACGCCGTCGGCGTACTGGCAATATTTGCCTTCCGGGCACGTATCATTGAGCGGATCGCACTGGTCGCTAGCCACAGAAGTGGTTTGGGTCTGTGCCGAATTCGTTGCGCTCGCTTGCGAGGAGTTCGTCTGTGATTCGTTGCCGAGCTCCCACGCATTTGCGGGAGAGGTATCGTCAGAGCACGCGGAAACGCAGAGGATCGTGGCGATGAAAGACAGTTTTCGAAGTGATTTTAGCATGTTGAAAGAGTGCGCATTTTTGAGTCACAGCACAAGCCTTATTCAAATCAGCGCTTCAAGAACAAATTCGGGCGGTCCAAGCTCGCAACAAAGTGCGCGCTTTCGGCGAGGTTGAGCGACTGCATGCGACCCAAAATTACCTTGGTCAAGACTGACTTCCGTAAATTGGAAGGGATCTTTGCTTCCACCATCAACGACCAATGAAGAGGCCGTTCAGGGTGCGTGTAACCGGTTTGGTTACAGTGAGTCTCAGACGGTTACAAAATTCCGTTTCAAAACTATCGCTCAACCGCATTCCACCGTGGGTAGGCCGCGTTTATTGCCTTGGATCGGCCTGTGCATAAGTAGTGACGCCTGCACGAACGCAAGGAGGCGCCGTGAAGTTATTGGGTCTATTTTTGGTTATCTGGGCAATGAGCTGTGGTGGTGCGCCAGGACGTAATGCCCGCGAGATGTGGTCGACGAGTTCGCCCCCGCCGGCGCTTGGGACCAAGACTCCCAGCTTCAAGTTTGAGGCAGGATTACCCGGCTATGTGGAATACGCGTTGGCCAATCAGCCTGGCCTAGGTAGCGCCCATGCGCGTTGGTCGGCAGCCATTCACCGCGTGTCTCGCTCGGAACGATTGCCTGACCCGATGTTGATGGTCGGGATCAGGGCGATCAACGAGAAAATGGGCGCGGGAGTTGGGACCGTCGGGATACAGCAGGCGTTGCCGTGGCCTACTCGATTGAGTCTTGGGGCAGACGCCGCAGCAGAAGCCACGTTGGCCGAAAAGAACCGCTACGAAGCAACGTCGTTGGATATCGTCGAACGCGTTTCGCGCGCCTATTGGGGACTCTGGAGAGTGCGGCAATTACGGCGCCTGCACGAAGAGCATCTTCAAATTGTTCAATCCCTTGCCGAGGCCGTGCGCTCAAGACTTGCGACGGGGGCGGCGAGCCTCGCAGACCAACAGCAGGTCGACCTGACCGTTTCGCGCATCGCCGACGATATCGAAACCATGAAGGCCTCAGAGGCCGCCTGGGAAGCTGAATTGCGGTTGGCGATTGGTGCTCCTGACTTGAAGGATTTACCGACTCAAGACAATGCGCCCTTGCCGACGCTGCTTGGAGAAGACCGGCAATCCCTGGCGACGGCCGCGGCCGCCCATCCCGCGTTGCAGGCCTATGGTTCTTTGGCCAAGTCGAAAGACGTGATGGCCAAGGCCGAGGCTGCCGACGGATTGCCCGATTTCTTGGTGTCGGCCGAATGGTCGGTGGCGGATGACGCATTGATGGTCGGGGCTGGCATTTCTTTGCCCTTATGGCGAGGCTCATATGGCGATGCCGTGGACGCCATGGAGGCCGAGGCGCTGATGTACAGGTTCGAAGGTCAAGTGGCCTTGGAAGCCGCCCTGGCTGCGATGGATTCCGAGATTGCGTTGGTGAACGACGCTGTTCGGCGAAGTGCAGTTTTAAATGACGTCCTTATTCCGCAAGCCAATGCCGCGTACGAGTCGGTCGTGGGCGGGTACGTCACCGGAAACGGCAATATCACACAGCTGCTGATGGCTCAGCGCGATCTGCTCGACTTGCGAATCGCGCTGGAGTCGGTGCGCTTCGATTACGCAGCTTCAAAAGCTCGTTTGGAACAAATTGTGGGCCGAGAAATCCCACGTGGAGAAAAATAATGAGCGAATTTCCGTGGAAAAAATGGGGTCTTCGCGTTCTGCCGGCTGTCCTGGTGATTTTTGGCATCATGCTTGGGGCGGCCTTCTGTGGCGGCTCTCAAGTCGCAAACGTCCCGAGCGGGCAAGCGGATAAACACGATCACTCCAACACTGATACTGCGATGTGGACGTGTTCGATGCACCCTCAGATTCGGCAAGCCGAGCCTGGGCAATGTCCGATTTGTGGGATGGATTTAATTCCAGTTTCGACCTCGTCAGGCGAGCAGGGGGCCAATCAAATCGAACTCTCGGAAAGAGCGCAGATTTTGGCGAAAGTACGGACCACCGAGGTTCGCCGTCAGGGCGACGAAGGTGCTCAGATTCGTCTGCTTGGCCGCGTGGAGCCCAACGAATCAACGTTTCGTACCGTCACGGCTTGGACCGGCGGAAGAATCGACCGTCTGCACGTGAATGTGACGGGATCCAAGGTGAAAGCAGGGCAGGTGATTGCCACGCTCTACAGCCCCGAAGTCTTCACTGCGCATCAGGACCTTTTGACCGCCAAAAAACAATTGGCGGCCATGGCCAACGGAACAGAAATTTCAAAAATGGCGTCAAATGCAAGCCTTGAGGCCTCGCGTGAACGCTTAAGGCTGCTGGGGGTTCCCGACAACGAATTGGCGCGCATGGAAGGCCAAAATAAACCCACCAAAGCCGTCGCGATTCGGTCTCCGTTTTCGGGCACCGTGATGGAGCGCATGGCGACTGAGGGCGCGTACGTCGTGACCGGAACTCCGCTCTATCGTGTTGCGAATTTGGGAGCGCTTTGGATTCAGCTTGATGCTTACGAAAGCGACCTTCCTCGGCTTGCTGTGGGGCAATCGGTGCAGATCGACGTCGAGGCTTTTTCTTCCGAGAAATTCGAGGGGAAAATCACGTTTATCGACCCCACCGTCGACGCCCAACGACGTACCGCAAAGGTCCGGGTTGAGGTTCCAAATACCGATGGCCGGTTGCGGCCAGGCATGTTTGCGCAGGCGATGGTGGATGGAGGCTCAGAAAAATCCGCGCTGGTGATTCCCGCTTCAGCGGCCCTGTTCACGGGCCGCCGTTCGATCGTTTATGTCGAGGTTCCGGGCGCGGATAGGCCGACCTACGAGCCTAGAAACGTTCGCCTTGGACCTCGTCTGGGTGATAATTATCCCGTGGTTGCAGGGCTTTCTGCTGGGGAACGCGTGGTATCGCGCGGAGCATTTGTTCTGGACGCCGACCTGCAAATCAAAGGTGGCGCCAGCATGATGAGCGCGCCGGATGACCGTGAGGCCCGTCAGGGCGACGACATGGTGGAACTTTCTGGGGCAGAACTGGCCCAACTCGAACCCATTGTGCGTGAGTACCTGAGCGTGCAACGTGCGCTTGCCGGAGACGACCACGCAGCTGCAAAAGAAGCCGCACAGCTGATCATGGCCGGAATCGCAGGCGTAAAATTCGACAAGAATGCCGCGGCGGCTAAAGCGTTTGTCAAAACGTCGTCGCCTTTGGCTCAGCATGCGAAACACGTCTCGATGTCCAAAGATATCGAAGAAGCGCGGCTTGGTTTTGAGGGGCTGAGTCACGCTGTCATGGACGTGTTGCGTATCTTCGGAAATCCGCTCTCGTTCTCGGTCGTGCTCGCGCATTGCCCGATGGCGCTTGGAACCAACGGCGCGGATTGGATTCAGGGCGGCAAAGTCATCGACAACTCGTATTTTGGCGAGTCGATGCGCTCGTGTGGAGACGTCGTTCGCGTGGTGGACCCCGGAACCCATCTGGACACGACCGAGGTGACTAAATGAGCGGGCAAGAGCCCAAAGTAGGGGGCTGGGAGTCCTTTATTGGCTGGTTCATCGAAAACCGGCTCGTGGTTTTTCTGCTGACGCTGATTTTGATCGCTGGCGGTGTGCACGTTTCACCCTTCGATTGGGATGTCGGCTCGTTTCCACGCAATCCGGTGCCTGTCGACGCCATTCCAGACATCGGCGAAAACCAACAGATTATTTTTACGGAATGGGCAGGACGCTCACCCAAAGACGTCGAAGACCAAGTTACCTACCCGTTGACCACGGCGTTGCTCGGCGTGCCCGGTGTTCGAACGATTCGATCCAATTCGATGTTTGGATTTTCGTCGATTTACGTGATTTTTGAGGACGATATCGAGTTCTACTGGTCGCGTTCACGCGTGCTGGAAAAACTATCGAGCCTGCCTGAAGGCACGATTCCAAGCGGCCTTTCGCCCACCCTTGGGCCCGACGCCACGGCCCTTGGTCAGGTCTTTTGGTACACGCTCGAAGGCCACGACCCCGATGGGAATCTTGTGGGGGGCTGGGACCAGGACGAGCTTCGTTCGATCCAGGATTGGACCATTCGATATGCTCTGCAATCGGTCGAAGGCGTCTCCGAAGTGGCCTCGGTGGGCGGTTTTGTGCGCGAATACCAAGTCGACGTCGACCCCGAGGCGATGCGCGCACAGGGCGTGACGTTGAGTCAGGTGGCGTCCGCCGTCAAAAACTCGAATCTGGACGTGGGCGCACGAACGCTCGAAATCAATAACGTCGAATACGTGGTTCGAGGCATCGGTTTTGTAAAAACTCTGGGTGCCCTCGAGGAAACCGTTGTTGCATCCCGAGATTCGACTCCGATTCGCATCAAAGACGTTGCGTCGGTCAACCTTGGTCCCGAGCTTCGCCGCGGTGCACTTGATGATGCAGGGGCTCCGGCCACCGGAGGTGTCGTCGTCGCGCGTTTCATGGAAAATCCCCTGAAGGTGATTTCCAACGTTAAAGAACGCATCAAAAAGATTCAGGCGGGGCTGCCAAAACGGACTCTGGAAGACGGCACCGTGAGTCAGGTGACCATCGTTCCGTTTTATGACCGAACGGTCCTGATTTACGAAACTTTGCAGACCTTATCGACCGCTTTATGGCAGGCATTGCTGATCACGCTGATTGTGGTCTTGGTGATGCTGCGCAACTTGCGAAGCTCGTTCTTGATCTCGCTCACCCTTCCGCTGGGCGTACTTGCGGCTTTTGTGACCATGAAGGTTACAGGGGTCGATGCCAATATTATGGCCCTCGCCGGAGTCGCGATTGCGATCGGGACGATGGTCGATATTGGCATCGTATTTATCGAAAATATTCAGCAACATTTAGAGACCGACACGGGTGAGCCAAGACTCGTCGTCGTGAGGCGCGCTGCGGGTGAGGTGGCCCCAGCGGTGATGACTTCGGTGGCGACAACCGTCGTTAGTTTTTTACCAGTTTTAGGACTTTCCGGCGGTGAATTGCGGCTTTTTGCGCCCCTGGCATTCACCAAAACGTTTGCGATGGTCTCGGCTTTTGTATTGGCGGTCATGATTTTGCCCGCTGTGGCCGTGATGGTGATGCGCAAAGAAAACCCGAAATGGACCAAACAAGGCCGCATCATCAACTTCATTGCCGTCGTCGGCGTCACCATGCTGCTCGCCAGCGACTGGATGCCGCTTGGGATTGGCAAAGGGCTGATTTTAAACGCGCTATTTGTGGGCGGAATTGTTGCATTTGTGATGGGACTTTTTCGACTTTTTGAGGTCGTTTACGGGCGAATGCTCGGCGCACTCTTGAAACAAAAAACACTCTTTTTATTGCTGCCGCTTTGTGTGGTTTTGATGGGCGTCACGGCCTGGCGCGGGTTTGATTCGATGTTCGGATGGTTGCCTGACGGTGTCCGCCAGACGGCGCCCATCGTTCGTTTGGCGCACGTTCTGCCCGGATTTGGTCGGGAGTATATGCCGCCTTTTGATGAGGGCGCGTTTTTGTACATGCCGACGACCATGCCGCATGCCTCGATTGGTGAGGTTGCAGAACTATTATCGAATATGGACGCCGCGATCGCCGCGATTCCTGAGGTCGACCGCGTCGTCGGAAAACTCGGACGAGTCGAAAGCGCTCTGGACCCGGCTCCGATTTCGATGGTCGAGACCATCATCACCTACAAACCCGAATATCGAACGGACGAAAACGGTGAGCGTGTGCGCCAATGGCGTGATCATATCAAGACTTCTCAGGATATCTGGGGCGAGATTTCCAAAGCGGCGGCCGTCCCAGGAGTGACCGGAGCTCCTGTATTGATGCCTATTGCGGCTCGAATCGTGATGCTGCAAAGCGGCATGCGTGCACCGATGGGCATCAAAGTCCATGGGCCATCCCTTGAGTCGATCGAGGCGTTTGGAATGGAGCTCGAAAAGCTTTTGAAGGAAGTTCCAAGCGTTCGATCCGAGACTGTTTTTGCGGACCGCGTGGTGGGCAAACCCTATATCGAATTGGTCATCGATCGTGAGGCCATCGGCCGCTATGGCCTTTCGATCGTGGATGTTCAAAGTGTGCTGCAGGTCGCGTTGGGCGGCATGATGCTAACCCAGACGGTCGAAGGCCGAGAGCGCTACCCCGTGCGCGTCAGATACATGCGCGAGGAACGCGACAGCATCGAGGCGTTGGAACGGATATTTGTTCCGACACCAAATGGCGAACAAATTCCGCTCACGCAATTGGCGCACGTCGAATACGTACGCGGTCCGCAGATGATTCGGGCTGAAGACACCTTCCTTA
>JBFFMO010000228.1:0-6584 GCA_041554035.1 Allomicrovenator sp.
CCATGAAAATCGTCTCGTCGTTCATCATTTTTGGGGCCATTGCGTTTGCCCAAAACACAGCCGTTTTTGCAGGGATTCCAACTCAGGTCTGCGAATTCGAGACAACATGGGGGTTTCAAGAGGCCAAATTGGCCGAGGCCATCGAAACCACCTCGGCGGGTCCACTGGTCATGCGATTCATGGAGGTAAACGACAGCGACCGCGAAATCACGTTGCGCGACGGCGACGGCAACCGAGTGCCAGGCACTTTCGAGACCTATGATATGCGCTCGGAAGAACGATATGGAGTGCCCGAGGGCTACGAGATTTTTCGTGAGGTACTCGTCGCTTGGACACCGGATGCCCCGCTCACTGAGGCCACCTACTCGCTGGACACGGGAGAGAGGCATTTCAATTACGCACCGAACCTCCCCAGCGAAATCGTCGTTCAAGTGGTCGACGCACCCGTTCCACCTGCGACGACAGAGCCGGTCGCATGGGAAATCGGAAGTCTTAACGTGCCGCGGATCTCATGTGACCCGCTGCACCCCTGTAAATTCAATTGCACCGAGCAGCCGGATAGGGTTTTGCAGACGATGAACGCGTCCTTCGAAGTGACGGGGTCGCGGTCGATTGCACGACGCCTTCTTCGCGTAACGCCTGCGGGAAGGAAGGAGTTATCGGGTAATTGGATCTCAGACAAGGACGACAACTGGATCTCTGACCGGTCTCTTCCCAAACACGTTGCCCACGTCATCTACGGTTCGGCGCCAGCGTGTTTTCGCTCCGAGGTGATGAATCTAGCCGACGAGGCCTCCGTATTGGGCGAGATTCACTGTTTTGATGCAGACGGCGAGGTCATCGATTTGGACTCCCTGCTTGAGGTCGACCCACCCGATATCGAGGTGGTTCCTGATCCGGACGTGACCCCTGAATCGCCCGCGTCTGAACAAAATCCAGACTCCGGCGGCTGCTCAACCACCAAGGCTGATTCGCCATTCTTCTTAATATTTTTGGGCTTATTCTTGGTGCGGCGCCACAGATAATAGGAGCCTCTGCTTTGGAATCCAAAACCCTATTTTGTCATCCTAGGTCTATCAATTCCTTCGAGCTGTTGACCCAGGCATACCTTGAAATTGCTTCCATCGAATAAAGCTGCCCGCGGTGTCATCGCCGTAATCACATTATTATTCTGTTCGGCAGGTGCCTTGATGGCCGATGCCGACTCGGCTGTGGGCAATGCCCCTGCGGGTTTGCGTCTTGAGCAAATCTCCACGTCCTCGAACTTCAAGGCTGGGCGATTCTTCAACGCCCTGCCTGCCATCGAAGGCCCCTACTTCGAAATGGTCAAACGCTTTGCCACCAGTGGAGAAGACGCGGTTCCAAAAGAGCCTATTCTCGTCATTGAACGACACAAATCTGAGTTCGATGAACTTCCGGCAAGCGGGTTGAGAATCACCTGGCTTGGCCACTCGACAAATCTGGTTGAAATCGACGGGCAAAGAATCCTCTTGGATCCGGTTTGGGCCGAGAGGACTTCGCCCTTCACCTGGGCGGGCCCTAAACGTTTTTTTGAAGTCCCGATTAAATTGGAGGAGTTGCCGCCCATCGATGCCGTTCTAATTTCGCATGACCATTACGACCATCTTGACCAAATGAGTGTGGAATTCCTTGATAAAAAGGGAGTGCTCTTCATCGTCCCACTCGGTGTGGGCGCACGTTTGGAGGCATGGGACGTCAAAACCGAGCAAATCAAAGAAGTCGATTGGTGGCAAAAAACGAAAGTCGGAAATATCGAAATTACGGCCACGCCTGCTCGGCATTTTTCAGGACGGTCCATCGTCATGACCGACCGCGATGCCACATTATGGGCGGGTTTTGCGATGATGGGTCCAAAACATCGCGTCTACTATTCAGGCGATACCGGCATGTTTCCGGGATTCAAAGAAATCGGCGAACGCCTGGGTCCCTTTGACGCCGCGCTCATCGAGGTCGGCGCCTACAGCTCATTGTGGGCCGACGTCCATCTGGGCCCAGAACAAGCCGTGCAGGCGTTCCAGGACGTTAAGGGAGGCCTTCTGCTGCCTGTTCATTGGGGTACCTTCAACCTGGCCATCCATAATTGGACTGAACCCGTCGAACGCCTGATGGCTGCGGCAAAGACCACCGATATCGCGATGGTGATTCCCAGACCCGGGCAAAGCACCGAACCTTCGAGCCCGCCCGAATGGGTCAAATGGTGGCCGGATATCCCGTGGGAGACGGCCGCGGAAAGCCCCGTCGTGTCGTCAGGGTTGGCTCATAATCACTGACCCGCAGGTCGCAAGTCACAATGCCGGCAGGATGCCCGCGTACCAGACGCAATGCCGGCAGGACGACCGCGTGCCACGTCACCTGTCGTCATGGGGACAGCCCCCTAGCGCCACGAGCCGAAACCCTCACAGAATATCGTCCTCCCGCAATAGTTGAAGCGAATCGATGCTTTAATTAGCGTCGCAGAAATGGCCAAATTTTTTGGGGAGTACCTATGCCTAGATTTATTGTTTCGATCGTGTTGATTGTTGGACTTGGTGGCGGCTGCGATTCGAGCACCGAAAACCCGACGTTTGAAAGTCAGGAGCAGCAAATGATCGCGGCTCAGGGTGGCACGATCACGCTGAGTGACGGCGCATCAATCATGATTCCACCTGGCGCCCTTCAAACCGACTCCAAAGTGGTGTTCAGCAGGTTGGAATGCCCGCCTATTTTTCGGACTTCCCGGTTCGGAACATGTCCGTATGAGGTGCAGCTCGACGCAGAATTGCTTGGCCGAGCGGAGGTTCAGCTACCCAGCGAGGCTCAGGACTCGGACTGTCTTCTGGCGAACACGGATTTGGGTTGGAGATGTTTGATCGATTCAATCGACTCCGACGGTCACGTTAGCGCGTCATTCAATACCTCGAGGCAATTTACCACCAATATTTCTGCGGGTGAGATCCCCATCGGGGCGTGCACGGACGCTCCTTTCAAACATTGCGGCGGAGATCTTCTTGGGTCTTGGGATTTGGTCAGCGCGTGTGGCACTCGAAAACAACTGGGCGGCAGCTATTCTGAGGGCCCCGCAAGGTATCCCGGTTGCGCAGAGGGTGAACACTACAGGGCCGAACAATTCGCGTTTCACGAGACGATGCTCTTTACCGAAGGCGGCACTGAGCCTGGATATGATGGGTCTCTGACCACCACTGGAGGCGGAAGCGAGACGACACACGACATCACCACGTTGGCATGCCTCGCCACCGAAGGAGACGGCTGTCCAAGCCCAGTCTGCGAGTCTCATGATGGCGTTTGTGAGTGCCTGATTGATTCGGGCGGTTTTGACACCACATCCGGCCGATTCTGGACGCAAGACGAAGCGGGAAAATACTTTCTCGACGATTCAACGACTCCGCTAGAATACTGCGTCAGCGGCGACTCCCTCACGATTCAATTCGACCATCCCGATGGGAAGTTTCAAAAAGTGTACGTGCGAAAAGCACTTTGAAGCTCAGGCCACCGTGGTGCCAAGCAGAGCACCGATCGCGGCGGTGACACCCATCGCGAAGGCTCCCCAAAATGTCACGCGAAAGGCTGCCCTCCAAGGGCTAGCCCCGCCCGCTCTGCCCGCCAAGGCGCCAAGCAAAGCCAAGAAGATAAGCGAGCCAGCGGACACCGTGGAAATCACCCATTGGTCGGGAACCAGAGCGGCTGTGGCCAGTGGCAATGCTGCACCTACCGCAAAAGTTCCCGCCGAAGCCAGGGCAGCGGTGATGGGCTGGGCCTGAGTGATTTCAGAAATCCCAAGTTCGTCGCGAGCATGGGCGCCAAGAGCGTCCTTTGCGGTGAGTTGAACCGCAACCTCACGCGCCAAACCGAGTTCGAGCCCACGGCCCACGTAAATCTGCGCCAACTCCTCCAATTCCAATTCCGGCTCATCTCTGAGCTCGGCTTTTTCTTTGGCCAGGTCAGCATTCTCGGTGTCGGATTGAGAGCTGACCGAGACGTATTCGCCTGCCGCCATCGACATCGCGCCCGCGACAAGTCCCGCCACGCCGGCAACGAGCACTTCAGAGCTGCTCGCAGCCGACGCAGCAACGCCCACGATCAGGCTGGCCGTGGACACAATTCCGTCATTGGCGCCAAGTACGGCGGCGCGAAGCCACCCGATCCGTGCAACGAGATGGGATTCAGGATGGGTCTTTGAGCGCATGGCAAGCCTCGGCGGTGGAAAAACAGGTACTAGTCGTAGGAGTTCACATCAACGCCCTTGGCAGCAAGACGTTTAAGGACTTCGTCGTCTTCTTCGTAAATCTCGCTTTCAAAAAAGCCGCTGATTTTCTTAAGGTTTGGCAACGACTCCAAAGCTGAGAAATCTTTGAAGATACCCTCCGATAGCGATACTTCTTCAAGCTTTGGATGGTTTGCGAGCGGCAACAAAGACAGGTTCTGAGTCATCGAAATAATCGACAACGAGGTCAGGTTCGGGAGGTTTTCGATGCCTTCCATGCCCATCACGTCAAATTCATCGGATTCACCGTCAAAAAACGGATGGATATAGTGGTAAATCTCACTTCCACCGTCGAATTCAATGAATTCAATTTTGTCTAAATCGGCCTTCTTGAGAGGCATTTCATAAAACTCATCAAGTCGTCCAACCACGCGTGCCACGTACTCGTCGCTGTACTCGCCTTCCTCGTCTTCATCCTCGTCGAGGTCGTCGATGGACTCGCCTTCCGGAAGGGTGAACAGACCATCGCGCACCAAGCTTTCGATGACGACCAGCTTGAAGTTGAGGTCCTCAAAAAATGGGTCAACACGTGTGACGTCATCGTCGGAAAGAACCAGAGATACGGTCAAAACGATGTCGTCCGTCCGAATGAAATGCCAGGCGATGCCGGGTGAATGAGGAGCCCAATACGAATCGAAATCTTCGTCATATTTCATGGCGCGTGCGTCGTCTGAACAATCGCGAAAAAGGCCTGGGACCTTTTCTTTGAGTTCGGTGAACGACATGCCCGGTGCGATGCCATCAAAGGTGGCCCGGTCATCATTGAGCGTGAAGCCATCGACGTTGCCATCTTCATCGATCGAACCCGAGAAAATTTCTTCGCCCTCGTCATCGGTCATCTCGAACGATTCTTCTTCCCAGACCGCCTTGAGTTTCCCGCCCAGAGGCGCGATGAATTCATCAAATGGCATTCCAGGTCGAAGCTGTGTGAGTAGGGTCCAATCTTGTTCGGTCCAAGCCATGATGTTCTCTCGTGAAAAGGCGTCAGGAATTGATGCGGCTTGTAGATGAAGTGGCCGCGCGTGGCAATCCGTAGAGTTCGCCCTCAAGCCAGAAAAATGAATCGTTCAGGCTTGAGCCACCTCAAACACAACGTTGTCGGTAAGCGAACCCCCGAAATTAGGAACTCGACATGCCACAGAATTCAAAAACCAATCGCCGAATCGTCTTGAACTCTCGGCCGGTGGGCGCGCCCACTGGCGAGAACTTTCGACTTGAAGACCTTCCAATTCCAACGCCGGGTCCCTCCGAAGTCTTGCTCCGGGCGCGCTATCTGTCGCTCGACCCCTACATGCGAGGACGCATGAGCGACGGCCCGTCTTATGCAGCGCCCGTGCAGCTGGGAGAGGTCATGGTGGGTGGGACCGTGTCCACGGTTGTGACCTCGAATAACCCGAAATTCAAAGAAGGCGACCTGGTTGTCGCAAATGGTGGATGGCAGGACTACGCGGTGTCGAATGGCTCGGACCTGATGAAGCTGGACCCAAACATGGAGCGCCCTTCCCTTGCCCTCGGTGTCCTTGGGATGCCTGGATTTACGGCGTACATGGGTCTGTTGGATATCGGCCAGCCCAAAGCCGGTGAGACGGTCGTGGTGGCTGGCGCCAGTGGCGCTGTAGGTTCGGTTGTCGGCCAAATCGCAAAGCTGAAAGGATGCCGCGTGGTGGGCGTCGCCGGTGGCCCGGAAAAATGCGCCTACGTCGTCAAAGAACTTGGCTTCGACGCGTGCGTGGATCATCGAAGCCCGACTTTCGCTCAAGACCTCGCGACGGCCTGCGCTGATGGAATTGATGTGTATTTCGAGAACGTCGGAGGCGCGGTGTTTGATGCCGTCTTGAAGCTCTTGAACACTGGCGCAAGGATCCCTGTCTGCGGTCTCATTGCTCATTATAATGACACGAAGCTACCCGATGGCCCTGACCGTCTTGGGCTGCTGACTCGGACCCTCCTCACCAAACGTATCCGCATGCAGGGATTCATCATTTTCGCGGATTATGGGCACCGTCTTCCGGAATTTCTTGAGCAGATGACAGCGTGGGTGAAAGCCGGAAAAATCAAAGTCGTCGAAGATGTCGTCGTCGGTCTCGAAAACGCACCGACGGCATTTATTGGGCAGCTTGAGGGGAAAAACTTTGGTAAATTGGTGGTCGAAATCTCACCTTCATGAAGCGAACATGAGGCATGAATGAACGAAGTGACTTCGATTGACGGCTATTTGGAAAACCTGCCAGCAGACCAACGGCAGGCTCTTGAACACTTGCGTTCGTTAATTCGTGATTTGGTTCCAGATGCCGAGGAATGC
>JBFFMO010000229.1:0-6563 GCA_041554035.1 Allomicrovenator sp.
ACTTATTTTGAAGCGTCACCCAACCATCGCCATCATCGGTCATGATCCAGGTGCAGGCCGGGCCTTCAAAGCCACTGTCGGTGCAGGCCGTTTGCGACTGATTGGTGCACGGTGCGGCGGGCGTCAACGAGGTATTTGTCGGGTCGTAAGCAAAAAGCCGAGCTTCGGTCGCATCCGCGATATTGGGGTAATAGATGTTCTGAGCGCAAAGCCGGTAGCCGTTTCCAGCCCGGTCGTCTGCGGTGATCGTAAACGTGTTGGGGCCAGCGCCAATTGGGTCGACTGAGACCCGAAGTCCATTAGCCGCAAAACCCAGTTTTGCATTGCCTACAGGTGCCGAAAGCAAAAGGTCGAGCCCCTGCGCAAGAAGTCCCGCCTCAGGCAGAGGGTCACATGCAGGACCAGCACTCCCGGGCGCGCACAAACACTCGTAAGAACCCGCCGTATTTATGCAGGCGCTTGTCGCCCCGCAGGCATCCGTCCCGGCCACACATTCATCGCTGTCGAATCCAAATTGAGTGGCGGGGTCGTTAATATCGTTGGTCAGATTGCACCACTCCTCGAGCGGGTAGCGGACGTCGTAGACTCCACATCGAAGGTATTGAGTCGGGCTGGCCAGGCTCAGAGCATGCTGATTCAGTAACTGGAAGGTCTCAGGTCCCGTTTCATCAAGGCGCCATGCGCACGCGGCATCGTTCCACGTCTGCCCAGGGCTGGCTGCGATCGCTCCGTAATTATCGGGCAACATCGCAACACCAAGGCCTGGATTATTGGGGGCCGTCGACAAACAAAGGCGATAAGAGCCATTCGAATTCGTGACCGTAAACGTATAACGATCCGGACCAAATGCGGGATCGGCTAGTTCTACCGCCACATCACGGGCGTCGGGGGTGAACTGCGTGCGGCCTCCGAAGGTGTAAGTGGGGAGGGGTCCTTCAAGGAATACCCCGGGCAACGCAGCATTAAAAAGTCGTAGCGCAGGCCAAACATCACACGACACACCGTCGGCATTCAGGTCGTATGGGCCCGAACACGAACAGAGTGCGCTGAGGTCGGCCGCGGTTCCCAGACAGTCCTGAGCACAGTCACCATTATTGATGGCACAGGCATCGACGAGCGGCGTACAGGTGGAACCGTCGCCGACAAATCCGTCGGGACAGTCACAATCATAAGACCCGACCGAGTTCGTGCAGGTTGCAAGGGGATCGCAGGTTGCTGCGCCAGAGGCGCACTCGTCGACATCGAATTGAAAGAGAGTCCCGACCGTATTCTGGTTGGGCGTAAACGTCGTCTGATAGGTCGACAGATACTGCAGGTAGCGAAACACCGGATACTCTGCGGTCAGCCAGACATTCAAAAGCCGAACCTGTCCATTACCAGCGGCTTCGATCGTCCATTCACATTTTGGCGAGTCCCAGGTGGCCAGGGTGCCAGCGAGGTCACTTGCCACGCGGGTCGCCCATTCAAATCCGGCGTTGGTTGGTTGTGCACAGAGTCGGTACGAATTAACGCAGGTTGGAGCGGTGCTTCCATCGGCACAATCACCTGGGGAGATATCGGCCGTGATCGTGAAGGTGTTGGCGTCGGCCGTTGGCGTGAGCTGAAGAACCTGACCTCCCGGTCCGAACGTAAACTTCGTGCCGATGGTCGTCGTGCTCAAGTCGATGAATTTGGCCGCATCGACGTTGTAGAGCAACAAGTCCGTGAGCGGCGCACACGTGGAGCCGTCTCCGACAAAACCGTCATTGCATGCGCAAAGCGCGGAGGTTCCCGAAACAGAGCACTCGGCGTTGGCCGAGCACGGCGGAAGACCGCCAAAACAAGTGCCTGCGTTGCAGCTATCCGCTCCGGTGCAAGGGTCGGCATCATCGCAGCCAAGACCTTGATTTGCGTTGTTGGCGATGTCGCAGTTGCCATCCGCGCCAGCTGGGTCACACGTATTATCTGCCGTACAGGCCGAGGCCCCGGTGCAGACCGGCGCCGCACCGTTGGTGCACGCCCCTGCCTGACAGACGGTCCCTAATAAACATGGGTTACTATCGTCACAGGCGCCGCCTTCGTTGACGAAGCCGCCGGTGATATCGCAATTACCAGCAGCGCCAGCTGGGTCACATGACCCGGCCAAATTGCATTCATCGGCCGAACCGGTGCAATCCACAGTCGATGCGGCCGCGCACACACCCGCTGAACACATCGCGCTGGTGGTGCAGGGGTTTGTGTCAATGCACGCGCCAAATTCGTTGATGGGGCCAGAATCGGTGTCGCAATTTCCTTCGATGCCGAGCGGATCACATGTATCCGCCGCATTGCAGGCGTCAGCGGTGGCTGAACAATTCACAGGCGCCCCGCCACCGCATGTCCCCGCGGTGCAGACAGAGTCGGTATTGCAGGCGTTGCCATCTTCGCAGAGGGTTCCGTCGGTCAAGGGCGCTGCCAGATCGCAGTTGCCTGCCAAACCGGCGGGATCGCAGGTGGAGTCCGCGTTGCAGACGTCCCCCGTACCAGAACAATCTGGGACAGTTCCGCCGAGGCAAGAACCGACCTGGCAGGTAGAGCCCACAAGGCAGACATCGCCTTCATCACAGGCGAGTCCCTCGTTGGTGGGGGTCAAAACATCGCAATTGCCCTCAGTGCCCGCGGGATCGCAGGTGCTGGCAGCTTTGCATTGATCCGCACCGCCGCAGGCTGGCGACGAGCCGCCCAGACAAGTTCCAGCCGCATCGCAGGTGGAGCCCACAAGGCAGACATCGCCTTCATCGCAGGCGTTTCCAGCGTTGATGGGGTTGGCCACATCGCAGTTGCCCTCGGCACCCGCAGGATCGCACGTGTAGGCGGCATTACACTGGTCGGCGCCTCCGCATGTGGGGGGTGCTCCGCCCTGACAGGTTCCCGCGCCATCGCAGGTCGCCCCGATCAGGCAAACATCAAAATCGTCACAAGGCGTCCCAGCTGCCGCCGCTGTACAATCTGTGAACACGCCCATGTCGTTGGCGTCAGAGCCCATGTCGTTGGCGTCAGAGCCCACATCGCCGGCGTCAGACCCCATGTCGTTGGCGTCCGAACCCATGTCGCTGGCATCCGAGCCCATATCGCTGGCATCCGAGCCCATATCGCTGGCATCCGGGCCCACGTCGCTGGCATCCGGGCCCGCGTCGCTGGCATCCGGGCCCATATCGTTGGCATCGGAGCCCACGTCGCTGGCGTCCGAGCCCACGTCGCTGGCGTCCGAGCCCACGTCGCTGGCATCCGAGCCCATATCGCTGGCGTCAGAGCCCACGTCGGATGTTATCGCATCCGCGGCATCCGAAATCCCGGCATCACCCAGATCCTCGATTTGACCGACATCCGAAGAACTCACGGGATCGTCAGAGCAACCAAAAGTCGCAACCATGAACGTCGCAATCAAGAGCGAAAACGCACTTAATTTAAGGCCTTGCAGGTTTGATAAGATAATAGAGGAGCGCGCGCACAGAGGCTGTGCACGAAATGCATCGATCAATGACATGAAGGTCCGGGGTCTGACTGATGAGGGCGTCGACCCAAACCAAGGCATGTCAAAAGAACACGCTTCGGCACTGTATACGAAAGACCCTCAAAAACCAACGGGAAAGGCAATAGAACCTAGTGATGGAGCGATATTCCGCAACTTTCCGTATTCTAAATCTCCACCATCAACGTCGGTCCACTTTTGTTAAATGGCATGATCAATTCGAAGATTTTTTCGTTGGTGAGCTGGTCGATGGAGCCGTTAACGACCTTCACAAAAAAGACGCGCTCCATGTATTGCATCACATTCAGAAGGTTGTCGGCGTCTTCCATGCTGGTCGCCTCGAACCCGAAGGTGAGATCCTCGAGCTTCTTGCCCTCAAGGAAACCAGGCGGCCAAAACCCGACATAAAGCGAATATTTATTTCCGTATTTTTTATGGAGACCGCGAAGCATTTTTCCAATTTCTGCGACCACGGGATCGTTTGGGCTTTTGGGGATTTCAAAGACATATCGGTTCGAGCGAATGGTGCTCTCTTCGACGCGATTTTTTAAATATTCATTGAGGCTTGGAACGGCGTCACCGAAGCGATGCTCAAGACGCGAATACACCGATGCGCCAATGGCTTTGCCATATTTCTTGTCGAGCAAAGACGAGAAATAATCTTGAGCCTCATAGGAAAACTTCTGGTTAATATAACCGTCAGAAGTGATCTGTTTTTTGACGTCCTTTTGGCGTTCGTCAAAATTCCCCTCAAAAATAATCTTAGGATTATTCGTTTCAGCAGCCGTGAAGACGTAGAGGTTCAGGCCTACTTCAAAATACGAATCACTGACGTCAAATCGGACTGCGTATTTTTCCTTCAAGGCCCGTTCGATCTGCACTTTCATGGATGTTTTCATCACGCCCGAGACGACCTTTTCGGCACCGTCCAAGGCGACGCCTTTGGGGTCGTCACAAGAGAATTGAGTCGAGGCCACGACGATCAACACGGCGATTTTTTTCATGGTTCTCTTCATTGTTTGAAGCTTCCTTCATGATCGATACCTCTGCAATGAGGTCTGTAATCACGAAAGTTGCATCTGCCCGTTCAGATTGGTATGACCAAAGTGGATAATGGCCGTAGTGGCCGGCGAGAATTCACCAAGAAAAGTGAGGATGGAAATGAAGAAGAACTTGTCGATAGTTGCGGCGATCTTGCTTTCGATCGGAATGGTCTCTGGACTTTCCTTCGCACAAGACAAAGCGGCAAAGGTCACCAATCTCAAGAAGGCATCCAAACTCAAAACGCATGTAAATGGCCCGCGCAGCCAATGCGGATCAAACGAGGAATTGGGCATCACAACTGCGTTTCCAGTCACACGTTGCTCGGGAACGGCCTGCCCACCGGCCGCGATGGAACAATGTCGTGAATGGCGGTCTGTTTGCATGAATAACTCCGGCGAAGGCTCTTACCACGCCAGCTCTGGCCCGGTGGATTGTGTGCCTCTCATAACGGATACCCCTCAGGAAACGCAGGCACGTTAGGTGGCAAGTCGAAGGAGTTCAAGAGGCCGACCTCCATCAGGAGGGCGGCCTCAATGACGTCAACCGATAACTCGCCAATCGCCTTGCAGGCCATGGACCTATATGCCGAGTCACAACGTCCGAAAGCCGAAAACCGCTCACCGACTAATGTGAGTAGGCCAGTCCCAGTCCAAATTGCAGCCAATGGCCGTCGATCAAATCGTCGTTGAAAAACCCATTTGTTGACGAAAACATGATCAGGGGTAGCCGATAGGTCACCGTCAGTTCCAGCGGCATATTGATCCAACCTTCAGGCAAGAAAGCCATGCCTATTGACGGCCCCACGCCCGCAAAAAACGACGGTGAGTCGATGTCGCGAAGCCCACCAAATAGGAATGGACCTGCCTCGATCATGCCTCGGGCGGAGAGGCGATAATGAAATTGGTAGGAAGCGTCGAGCACCCATTGGTTGTTCTTCGCTTCGCCCAGCGTTGTGTGCAGTCCAAAACGATACGAGGTCATCCAGTGTCCTGGGTGATCGAGCTGCTCCAAGAAGCTTAGCTTGACACCAATCTGGGTGACCTTGTCGGGAATCTCCAGCCCAACGCGCACACTCAGCGACTGGTAGGAGTAGTCAGGAGGCGGCAATGGCAAGGTTCCGTACTGCAAAGCCACTGTACGATGAGGCGGGGTATTGGCACCTGAAACCACGGCAGCTCGCATGGGCAAAGTCCTGCAAATCCAGCCCTCAATCGTGTCCAGCTCACCGCATGTGGCATTTTCATCAAACGCCGGGCCGCTCATCCCCCAATCCATGATGCTCGCCGCCGTGCTCGCCGCAAGCAATCCACGCTGGTGACGAATCGAGCAGGCTGTGACCATTTCGGCGATCGGAAATTGTGTGTTGGCGAGCGTCTGCCAGTCCATCGAGCACGCGGGCGTTGGTGTCTTGGACAACAAATACGTGTCACCCCAGGCCCAGAAAAAATGCTCTCCGGCGCGTGTGTCCATATTTGCAATCACACCACGAAAATTGTCCTCATTGTGGTCGTATCGAACTTCGCTCAAAGATTCGCGACTACGCACGGTGCGCATATGACCGGCCGAGAGCCCATCCTGCAAAAAGTGAATTCCGCTGCCTTCAAACACCAACGAAATGATCTGCACCAGAATCGCTTCGGACTGCGCTTGAGTGATGTTCCCGATATAGTCGCGGACTGGGTCAGTCACCACCTTGGGTGCGTTTTTTAGCCAGAATTCCAGACGGAGCCGCATACGTTCCGAAAACACCGAACACGCTGTTGCCCCATATTTGGGGCCCAATTCCGCCCAGTCCACATCTTTGAAAGAAGAATCCTCGGCAAGGTCCTCCATGACGTCAGGATCTGGTGGCACAAGCTCCGGACAACTCATCTTCGAGACGGCGAGCGCCGCACTATGAAAACCGACCCAGGCTCCAAAGGCCAGCTCTCCAAAATGGGTGTGGTTTCGGAGCACCAAGTCCAGATAATGCGGGTTATGGAAACTGTATAATGTCGTCGGGTCTTCCGGGCCTTTGGCCGGCGGCACC
>JBFFMO010000230.1:0-6547 GCA_041554035.1 Allomicrovenator sp.
GACGATGCTCAGCGCGCATTGGATTGCCAACCCAGGCTTACGCGACGCGATCGCGGACTTTGTGACCCGTGAAGCCGAGCACGTCGATCAACAAGTGGAATGGATGGATGCGCGCGGTCCGTTTAAGCGCGGTGATTGAAGGTTTGCTTTGTTTATGACACTTTCGCCCCCCGTTATTGCGCAGGGTGAAAAGGCATGGTGGTCATTGGTGAAGGGGACGTCACACTTCAAGACGTCGAAGAAATCGCGACTCAATATTCGCCAGTAAAATTGGCCAAGTCTGCGGAGGCCAGAGTCCGACGTGCAGCCGAGTACGTGCGCGAAAGTGCGCTCTCGGGTGTGGCGGTATATGGCGTCACGACTGGCTTTGGAGCCAACCGAAATCAGGCCATCAAGCCGGCAGACACCGAGATTCTGCAGGAGCGACTGCTCATGAGCCACGCCTGTGGCGTGGGTGATCCATTACCGGAAGACGTGACGCGAGCCATGATGGCGCTGCGAATCGCAGCCCTTGTACAGGGCAATTCCGGCATCCGCTGGGAGACGCTTGGACTGCTCTGCGAAATGCTCAACCATCATATCCACCCCGTGATCCCAAGATTTGGAAGCGTCGGCGCAAGCGGGGATTTATGCCCCCTCGCCCACATGTGCCTTCCGCTGATCGGTCTGGGCGAGGTGATTTACAAGAACCGGAAGATGCCAGCGGCTGAAGCGATGGCCGAAGCCGGCCTCCTCACCACACGTCTAACCTACAAAGAAGGGCTGGCTCTGCTCAATGGCACCCAAGCCATGACGGCGTTGGGCGTGATCGTCACACGAAGATTCCGCCGGCTTCTGGATGCCGCGGACCTTGTGGGTGCGATGAGCCTCGATGCTGTAGGCGGTCGCCTTGAAGCCCTGGATGCACGAGTTCATATGCTACGACGGCGCCAGGGACAGATGCTCAGCGCTGAACATGTGCGACGACATTTGGAAGGCAGTCAGCTCGCCGGAGCGGTGCCGGGACAAGTCGAAGGCAAGACCGAATTTGTTCAGGACTCGTATTGTCTGCGGTGCATGCCGCAGGTCCACGGGGCGTCGCGCGATGTGCTGACGCATGTGGAGTCGGTTCTGGATATCGAGGCGAATGCCGTCACCGATAATCCGCTGGTTTTTGTGCCTGAGGGTGATCAACCAGGCGCGATTCTATCCGGCGGCAATTTTCACGGGCAACCCGTTGCACTCGCGCTCGATTACCTGAAGCTCGCCATTGCCGAAATCGGGAGTGTGTCGGAACGTCGTAGTGCGAAACTCACGGACAAACATTTCTCGGAAGGACTCCCGCCCTTTCTGGTCGCAGAACCGGGTCTCAACAGCGGCATGATGATTCCACAATACGTGGCCGCCGCGCTGGTCTCCGAGAACAAACATCGAGCTCACGCCGCCTGTGTGGATTCGATCCCCACCAGTGCCAACATGGAAGATCACGTGTCGATGGGCACGCATGCCGGCGTGCACGCCCTTGAGATGATCGTCCACTCCGAGCGAATTGTTGCCATCGAATACATGATCGCGTCGCAGGCGCTGGACCTGCGCGAAAATATGCCTGGGAAAAACACCTCGGCGGCCCGCAACCTACTCAGGACTCAAGTCCCTACTCTGGACCACGACCGTGTGCTTTACGTGGACATCGAAGCTGCACATCAAGTCCTGATAAGCCCAGATTTCCATGCGATCGCGAGGGCAACATGAATCGGGCCGAGTTTGTTCAGGCGGTCAAACCACTGGTCGAATTCGAATGGTTGGACGAGGCCGTGGAGTTCTTGGACCAACACATGGAACAAGACGGTGGGCACGATTACGCGCACCTGCTCCGAGTTTTGCGGAACGCGTCGACCATCGCCAAAAACGAAGGCATCGAGGATTGGGAGGTGCTCTCGATGGCGGTTCTTTTTCACGACTCTGTAAACCTGCCCAAGAACCATCCAGAACGTCATTTGGCTTCCAGCTTATCTGCGGCCCTGGGCTCAGACTTTTCGCAGCCACGACTGAACGAGGCTCGCCTTGAGATCTTTCAGGACGCGATCTGCGCACACTCGCATTCGGCCGGACTCACGCCGAAACATCTTATTTCAGAAGCACTCGCGGACGCTGATCGCCTGGAGTCCCTCGGGGCGTTTGGCATTGCGCGAACGTTCTATGTGAGCGGAGTGATGGGGAGGAGCATCGTCAACATGGCTGACCCATTTGCTGTCGACCGACCGCTTGATGATCTGAACTATGCCGTGGACCACTTCTACCGCAAGCTTTTGACCCTATGCGACAAAATGTACACGAAGACCGGAAGACGTATGGCTGAGCAACGTCACGTTTTTCTCGAGACCTTCCTGACTCAGCTTTCGTCCGAACTCGACGGGTCCAGCGACGTCATAAACTCTTGATATTCTAGGTTCTTGGGCTCCAGCCCGATGGCCTGCTGCATCAACCTAGACGCCTCTGAGCGATGGGCCAGGAATCCATTCTCAAGCCGGGCAAGGCGATAATGAATCGCGGATTTCTCCGGAACGATCTCAAGGGCGCGCCGCAAGGTCGAAATAGCACCCCAGAAATTGTTTTGGCGCTCAAAGAAGTCCGCCTGATCCATGATTCGCTCGACGTCGGACGCCAGAAACTCCAACCTTGGCGCCACAGGAACCACGACATCTGACACCGCTGCGGAGTGCAGCGATTTGATGTCGATGTAGGCCTTCTGAATCAGAGACGCGACACACTCGTTGAAATCGATGGGAAGCCCTGCACACATCGCACGGAGTCGCTGAACAGACGTGGGTTCGGCGAGCATAGAAACGATAAACGCCTCAGCCGCCGCCAATGAATCGTTGGGATCCAATTCACGAAGCCGTGTCAGAACATCTTTGGGTTCAAGTTCCAAACCGATGACTGGATTCTTGATCCAAAGTTCCAGACGCCTCAATGAGTCCGGCGACAGGTAGACTCCAAACCCCATTTCGGCCTGACCACCCGTCAGAGTTTGCGACACGACTCGCGCATCCAACTCAATCGACATTTTTCGGGGCGCAAGCGTCAGGTGAATTCGAACGGCGGAGTGAAGCGGCAAAATATTGGCCGATGGAATGAACATGCCGCCAGCGATAATATTTCGACGGTACTCGCGTCCGAGTCGGTCGGCGGAATGAAAAACGATGTTGACCTCGACCGCCAACACGTCGGCCTCGCTGTCTTCACCCAAAGTGATGACCATGGATGCGCCCGCTGCATCAATTGGCTTCCGCAATTGAGGGGCGGTTGGCGATCGCTTGAAACCGTCATCTGAGCTGCCTTTGATGTCTTGCGGGTCGTGGGTCGGCTCGAAATCGATGGGAACCACATCACTCATCGCTTTCACAAATTCCGCGATGGTCGCGAACCGCGCAGACCTTCGTAGGCTCAAGGCTTTTTGAATGACTTCGTTGAGACCAGGTGGGCAATCCGAACGGAAATTTGCCAAAGCCTGCGGAGGATTCTGCCGACGTACCTCAGGCAGTGCATCCGCCCAGCTGTCCACTCGCCACGGTAAACACCCTGTAAGCATCTCGTAAATCACACAGGCGAGCGAAAACTGGTCAGCGCGAGGATCAACGTCAGCACCGACCGCTTGCTCTGGAGCCATATAGGCCGGCGTGCCGTAGATGAAATCGCTCTCAACCGTACGGGTCACCACGTTCGCGGTACCAAAATCCAAGAACTTCCAAGCCTCGTTTCGGTTTGGACGAGCGACCATCATCACGTTGCCCGGCTTCAGGTCGCAATGAACGATCCCGAGCTCGTGGACCGCCCCAAAGGCGCTCGCAGCGGCCATCGCAAATCGCAGAGTCTTCTGCAGATCAACCGGCCCCCCCTCAAGATGCTGGGCGAGCGAGGACCCAACCAGATGTTCCATGACAAAATAATATCCGAATTTCGGGCACTCGCCGAAATCCGTCACAAAAACAATGTTTTCATTCCCGATCAGGCTCGTGGCGCGGGCTTCCTCACGAAAGCGAATGCGCCACTCTGGGTCGGCTGAGATCCGCGGATGCAGGATCTTCATCGCAAAATTCTGGCCCAGCTGAACGTGTTGAACCTTGAACACCCAGCCAAACCCGCCTTCTCCGATCTCTTCCATGACGAGATAACGACCGTCCACCACGGAACCCGAACGGGGCAAACGTGGGACAGCGTCCATCGTATGGTCGAGTTCGGTGTCCTCGTCGCCAAGATGACTGTCTCGTTCTTTCACACTTTATCCCGTAGTCGTTCAGTTCATCGTAGTGTGTTTCTTCCACCGCGGCGACCCTCACCCGCGAAGGAGTTCGCCCACGGGTCGCATGGGATCAAAGTGTTCGGCCATCGCCTTGAAGACGGCCATGATCGGAACCGCCAGGAACAAACCGATGGGGCCCCAAATCCATCCCCAGAAGATGCATGCAAGCAACACCGCGAGACTGTTGAGCTTAAGGTGACGCCCTAAGACAATGGGCGTCACGATATTTCCCTCGGTGCCCGTCAGGAGCGTGTAGGCCAGCAGCACCCAAAGGACCTGCTTCCAATCGCCAAACTGCATGTACGCAGCCAATGCGGGGAAAATAGCCCCCACTAACGGACCCACATAGGGCACAAAATTGAAAATCGCTGCGAGCGCGGCGAGCAAAAACGCGTACTTCAGCCCGAAACCGTAGTAGGCAATTCCAACCGCAACACCGAGGACGAGATTGGTTAACACACGGTTAAACAAGTACCGCTGAACGTCTTCATTCACGTTGCGCATGATCTCAAGTGCGATCCTGCGACGACGTAAGCTGGTCCCCACGATATTGATTGCCTTGGTGCGAAGCACCGGGCCTTCATAGAGCAAGAAAAACAGGACAAAGAGACACATCATCAATTGGCCAGTGAACTCCAATAACGACGTGATGCTGCCAAAAATATAGTTGGAAAAAGACGCCCAGACATCGGCGCTACCTTGTTGGAGCAGCGATTGAAGGCGTGCCTCCTCCACAACCAGACTGGTCGAGGCAACCTCGTGAGCTCGCATCGGTTCCAGGTACTTGCCGACGTAGTCTTGCAGAGCCAGGATCTTGCTTCGGGCCGCCGACATGCTGTCTGCGATTGAGTCTTGGTACTTCGGAATCTCTCCCACGAACTCCGTCGTCTGTTCGACGATGAAAACCCCGAGGAAAATCAGCAGAGTCAGCGCAATCATCACCACGATCAGCGAAGCTGCGCCCCGCGGAAAATGATAGCGCGTACCCGGAATTCTAATCCGACTAAGAGCGGCTACGAATGGATTTAGGACATAGGAGAGGAAGATCGCCATCACGGTGGGGATCAGAATCGACCGCATGTAGTAACAAACGGTGAAGATCAAAACCGTTGAAACCATGATCGCGGCGACGCGTGTGGGGCTCGGTAACTGGTCTTCTACCCCTGGCTCTAAATTTGAAACGCTGATTTTCATACTTCTGACACTCTGCACCCATGCGCAATTGTGTCCAGAAAACAGACGTCAATCGTCGACCAGAACGAGACCATGAACTGACGGCCTACGGCCTTCAGCGCCACGCGAACGTTCTCGCCTGAACCCGTCATGAAACCGGGCGATCACGTCACTTCGATAGTGATCTTGGTGGGTGGGGTCGAAAGCAAAACCGCGGATCGTGATCTCGAAGGTTTCGTCTCGCTCATCGGTGGCCCTCAGAAAGACTTCCGGTCGATGCCTGGGAGAAGCAAGAGGCGTTAGAATCGCTACGTTGCGCGCGATTTCCAACGCACGATTGGGTTCAATCGAGGGCGGAATCTTCATGGTGATTTCGCAGGCCGAGTCTCCGCCGTCGCCGCTGATCGTGGCCACAGGCGATGTCATGAAGATTTCGTTGGGGATTTCATGCAAGGCGCCGTCAACGGCCCGCACACGAACTCCACGAAATCCGAATGATGCGATTTCGCCAACTACCCCAGAAATCCGGATATTATCACCGACACTCAGACGCCCTTCGGCGGCAAGCGTGATTCCGGCGGCCACGCTACGAAGCCATCCGACCGAGCTAAGCCCTGCCAGAAAGACAAGGAGCCCCAAAACCACGAGCCAATAGTCCGGGAGATCGGACGCGTATGTGAACATCGCGCCCACAATGACGGTGCTCCAGATGGACACATGAAGCAGAGGAATCCAACGGCGCACACGCGACGACGCTCGTAAGCCAGCAGCTCGCCGCAAGAAGAGGCTGATGATGCTCGCCCCGAGAAACAAAACAGCGATCGTGTACGCCGAACTCACACCCGTCGCATTTATGATTTCATTTTCCATGAGGTGCAGAATACCTCGACCAGGCCTGCAAGCCAATCATTCATGATTGAGAGACACATCATGACTGGGAGACATCAACAGGACCGGAAGACATCAACAGGACCGGGAGACATCACCGGAAGACATCAACAGGACCGGGAGAAAGGACCGGAAGACATGACCGGGACCGGGAGACATCAACAGGGACCGGGAGACATCAACAGGGACCGGAAGACATCAACA
>JBFFMO010000231.1:0-6545 GCA_041554035.1 Allomicrovenator sp.
CGAGCACGTGATCGCCGCCAACATGTTGACGTCGGTTCCAGCCTTCGCGGCTGGCTCGACGTTGCTTTTTGCCGCGACGGCCACAGCCGCAGGAGTGGCTCAGCCTGACTACGTTTATTCGGGAGTCACCCTGACGAATTCAACGGATTGGTTGGCGTTGAAGAACCCCAACGGCGAGTATGTTGATTATGTGTTTTATGAGACCGGTGCGGTGGTGGACGGGCGTTCGCGGAAATTCAATCCAGCCATCGCGCCCAGCGCTGTGGCCAATGATGACTTCGCGAATTGGTGTCCAAGTCTCGCCGATCCCTACACGAATGGGCCTGATAATTTCGGTACGCCTGGTGCCGCCAATACGGCATGTGCCGTCGATGCATGCGCCGAGTTCACGTGCGTGAAGCCCGATGATTTCTGCACAGACCGCTCGACGGCTGTGCAGTTCCTTGCGAATACGGCGACTTGCGAGGTGTCTCGTTTCAATAATCCGTATTGCAACTATCAGGCGACCAACGTGACGTGTGAGCTTGTCGAGCTGTGCGCGGTGGGAGTCTGCGAGACGATTCCTTCGAATCTGCCGACCGCTGGCGACGTGATCTTTAGCGAAATCATGGCTGACCCGTCCAAGGTGGGCGATACGAGTGGTGAGTGGTTTGAACTCTATAATACGACGGCAGCGCCTCTTTCGTTGTTTTCGGTCGAGTTTAAGGACAACGAAACTGGGAGTGCAGCAGACGTCTATTCCATCCTGGACATCAACGCGACGATTCCTGCGAACGGATATGCCGTGTTCGCGAAAGAGGTCGATCCAGCACTGAATGGCGGAATCACCGGCGCGTATTTGTTCGAAGGCAGGCACTTGAAAAACACCTCGGATCCTCTTGTCTACGGACTGTCTTTGGCGCTTTCCGACGGTACGGTGATCGATTCAACGTACTTTGGACCAGCCGCCCGCGGAAAAGCCGCCCAGCTCGATTCCACCTTGTTTTCAGCGATCGGAAACGACGCGGGAGCGGCGTGGTGTGTGGCGAGTGCCGCTTACGGACTTGGCGACTTCGGAACGCCTGGTTCAGCCAATATCCCTTGCCCTTAAGGTCAGTCCATGATCACGCATCCAAAGAAGTTTGACGCCGTTGTTATCGGTGGTGGGCATGCAGGCTGTGAGGCGGCTAACGCCCTGGCCGGCATGGGCCTGCAAACCCTGCTCTTGACCCAGAATATCGATACGATTGGGCATATGAGCTGCAATCCAGCCATTGGTGGCGTGGCGAAAGGTCATTTGGCCAAAGAGGTCGACGCACTTGGCGGTGTGATGGGGCGCGTCTGTGATGCGTCAGCGATTCAGTACCGACGTCTGAACACCCGGCGTGGGCCAGCGGTGCGTTCGAGTCGGGCACAGTGCGACATGGCGATGTATCGAATTGAGATGCAGCGGATCATGATGAACGTGCCCAATCTGACCATCAAGCAGGGCAGCGTTGAGGACGTCCGCGTCGAGGAAATCAACGGTGTTCCGCACGTCACGGGCGTCGTGGACAAACTCAACGTCATCTACGAAGCGCGCGCCGTGGTCATCACGACGGGCACGTTCCTGCGTGGTTTATGCCACGTCGGCATGGACAACTTCTCGGGTGGACGGGCCGGCGGTGAAGCCGCAGTGGGCCTTTCGGCGACCCTTAAGGGGCTGAATCTGGAGATGGGGCGACTCAAGACGGGGACGACTCCACGGCTTGATGCGCGCACGATCGACTGGTCGGGGCTTGAAGAACAGCCAGGGGACACGCCTCTTCGTCGCTTTTCGTTCTTCCATGAGCCCCCGATGTTGGAGCAGGTCTCGTGCTACATCACGTACACCAATGAGGCGACTCATGACGTGATTCGCAGCAATACTGGCCGATCACCGATGTTCACGGGGAAGATCGAAGGCATCGGCGCCCGTTATTGCCCAAGTATCGAAGACAAAGTCGTGCGGTTTGCGGACAAGGACCGTCACCAGATTTTCTTGGAGCCACAGGGCCTTACGACCAACGAAGTCTATCCGAGTGGCATCTCGACGAGTCTTCCCTTGGACGCGCAGATGGCCATGCTGCGTACGATTCCAGGCCTTGAAAATGCCGAGATCATGCGTCCTGGTTATGCGGTCGAGTACGATTTTGTGAACCCGATTCAGCTCAACCACACGCTTGAACTTCGTGGGGTGAAAGGGCTGTACCTGGCAGGCCAGATCAACGGAACTTCGGGTTACGAAGAAGCCGCGGGGCAGGGCATCATGGCCGGAATCAACGCCGCGCTCGCGTTGCGCGGTGAAGACCCATTCATCATGGGCCGCGACGAAGGTTATATCGGCGTGATGCTCGATGACCTGGTCACCAAGGGCGTCGACGAGCCTTATCGTATGTTCACCAGCCGCGCCGAGTACCGACTGCTGCTGCGCGAGGATAACGCCGACTTCCGACTCGCCCAACATGGGCGTCGTTTCGGACTGCTCGACGATGCTGCCTGGGGCAAACATCTCGCGAAGCGCGAAATCGTGAAGACAACGCGAGACATGCTCGGCCAAGTTCATGTGGGCGGAAGTGCGGAAAACCTTGAGTTTTGCGCTGAACACGGACTTAGCGGCGTTGGCAACGGCAGCAGCCTTGAGCAGATTTTGAGACGGCCTGAGGTCGATTTCGAACAACTGCGCCCGGTATTTGCTCGTTTCGCTCCGAGTTTCGATTTGGCGAGCGTCTCGCCGGAAATCGGCGAGGTCGTTGAGATTCAGGTTCAGTATGATGGGTATATCGACCGGCAGACCAAGCAGATTGAACGCCATAGGGAGATGGAAGCCCACCTGATTCCCGAAGAAATCGACTACGAGGCCATCCATGGTCTGACTCGCGAGGTGCGCGACCGTCTTGGCAAGGTTCGGCCTCGGACCTTAGGTCAGGCGTCCCGTATCATGGGCATGACGCCTGCAGCGATCTCCTCGCTCCTCGTGCATCTGCGCGTCTGAAACTGGCGCTTGAATCACAGCCAGGCTGGAGCCTGGCCGACCAATCACAGCTCACAGCTCACAGCTCACTGCTCACAGCTCACTGCTCACTGCTCACTGCTCACAGCTCACTGCTCACAGCTCACTGCTCACTGCTCACAGCTCACTGCTCACAGCTCACAGCTCACAGCTCACAGCTCACAGCTCACAGCTCACAGCTCACAGCTCACAGCTCACAGCTCACCGCTCACTGCTCGCCGTTCCTAACCCTTTCTGAAATCTGGGGCGTCGAGCTGAACAAAGTCAGCCATTTCATGGATTCGGCTCTGGATGCGGGCACCGACGCGCTCGCCTAGAGTTTCGAGCGTTGCGCCGCGTTTGATGTCGCTCGTGTCGCGCGTGATTTTGGGCGCCTCAACCGGATAGTTCGTGGTGAACAAGGTCGTGAGGCCGCTGTTGTAGCGTTTTGAGATGATCTCATCGATCACTGAGTCTTGCCATTCGGTCTTTCGGCCCTTGCCGAGCTCGTCGATGGCCAACACAGGCACTTCGAAGAGCGGTCCAAGTACCTTTGTTTCGCCCTGACCCTGGTCAAATCCTTCGCGCAGCGACGAAACGAGGTGCGAGAATTCGATGAACTTGCACGAGATTCCTTTCTCGAGCGTCAAATACCGAATCACCGTCGCAAGCAGATGGGTTTTTCCGGTTCCAACATCTCCGTAGAGCAGGAACCCTTTGTCCCCCGCGCTAAAACCCGTCGCAAAGCTGTAGAGCTTCAGGTGAATGCGATCGAGATTGCCGATCTTTTTGCCGCGGGCGTCGTGGTATTTGAATTGATCAAACGTCGAATTATGGGCGTATTTTCTGGGGATCGTCGCAGAGTTGAACGCACGAATTCGTTTGTCGAGTGGGCCACAGATGCTGCAGCGACGGACGTAAGAGTAGCCCTTGTCGTCGACCAGGTACTCGAAACCCGACCCTTCGCAGGCCGGGCACGTTTCGAGGCATACCTCGCAACGTTTTGCCCGCGCAAAATCACTGGCTTCCATCACCACATATCGTTTGCGGTCACAGGCTTCGCAGGGCGTCTTAAAATCGTCGAGTGAGGTCATCTCCATGAGGGAAGCTATATCTGTGTGAGCTGGCAATGCCAAGTCCAAGAAATGCAAAAACCCCGGTGTTGCCGGGGTTGAGCGAGGCGAAACGCGGTCTTAGCGAATGTAGCTTTCGATGCGTGCGCGAATCGAAGCGTTCTTTTCAACCGATGCCAGCTTCGTGAGTGAGTCGTAGCCGAGTTGGCCACCGAATCGACCAAGACCAATGATGGCGGCGATTCGGATGTCGCTGCGCTGGTGCTGTGCGAGGGTCACGAGCTCTTGAGCTGCCTCTTCGCCGTGAATCTGGGCCCAGGCCACGATGATGGAGGGCAACAATTTGTCCGAGTCTCGAAGGCTTGCTTTGAGGCCGTCGATCGTCTCCAAAGCGCGCAAGTCGTTGTTGTAGAGGGCGAGCGATTGGACCGCACGACCGCGAAGGGCTGTGCTCAAACGACCGTTGGCCACTTTGACCAAGTCGGCGACTGGGTCGCCGCTGAGGCGTCGCAGGTCGAGTCGGCTTGGTGTGAACTGTTCGCTCTTCAGGAAATCCACAACGCGTTCGTAGGTATCGACCTGCGCGGCGGCTGATTCTTCCGAGGGAAGGTAATCCGCGTAAGCGTTATTCGAGACCAAGATGGTCGAAGTGACAAAGAGGGCAGTGAGCAGCGTGATGTATTTCATAGGAGTTCTCCGAGTTCTTTCATTCATGTGAGGTACTAATGCGACATGTGTGCCAAGAATGCTTCGGTTTTCCGCCAGTGGCCTATCTATCTGTTTTTATTGGTAATATTTAAATCTTCCCAAGGTTGGTGTGGCTTCTTGGTCTCACTTTCCGGGCGAAGGACACGACTCTAATGTCTTCAGGTGGAAGGTCGAGTTGCCGGTGGTGGCAAGAGAAGGATCAAAAAATTTGATGCCTGCCAAACCCGGAGTAAGGTGGATGTAGGAGAAGCACCGAACTCCACCGCAGGCCAAGGATTGGCCACCAAAGACACGAGGTCATCATGCGAACAGTTATCCTGCCTTCAACACGCGATTCTCAGCCCAAGTCAACGTTTTCGAGCGGCCCTGGCGCCCCGATTTTCGAGACGAATGGCGCCCATACGCGGATTTACCGTGCTCCGGTTCGTGCCATTGCATGCATGAAGGTCGAAGGCCGTGAAATCTGGGGTCAAGTTCTGGACGTGGGTCCTGGGGGATGCGCGTTCAAGACCGAGTCGACGCTTAGCGAAGGCTCGATCGTTGAAATGCGCGTGACGATCATCGGACCGGAGAATCGGTCCGTGGCCGAGGTCAAAGGCGTGATTCGCCGCGCGGGCGAACAAGACGGCCGTAAGTGTTACGGCGTTGAGTTTCACGCTGCAGACACCGAGGAGCGAAATGCCCTCCAGTGGTTGTACGGACAAGCGCTAAGCGCCTGATCTCAGGATTATTATGACGGTCACTGCCGTCTTAGACGTTCGTCACCTCCATGGGGAGTGGGGCCTCCGCCGTAAGGTCGCGGGGCTCACCCTCATTGAGCGTGCACTGAGGATGGTCTGGGTAAACGGCGCATACGACGTCGTGATCTGGGCCAGCGACGCCAATCTGGCGGACGTGAAAGCTCAAGTAGCCACCGCAAAAGTCAGCCTGTCTCCGATTGTTGTGACCCAATTCAATGCTGTTAAGGCTGCGGTGGGCGTGGCAAAGACCATCCTGGTGCTCGATGCGGCGACCGTATTCCACCGGGGAATGGTCAAGGATCTGACCACCGGCTTTGATGGCCAAGCTGCAGTGATTCGACTGGCCACGAATGAATTGGCCGCGGTTGCTGTGATTCCGCGCGGTGCCCTCACGAGTTTTTCATCGGTTCAAGATTTTGTGGCAGGCCTTGGAGCCCGAGAGATCCATGACGACCGATGGCAGGTCACGATCCATGGTCCCGAAGATCTGAAACGAGCGGAGCGGTCCCTATGGCTCGACTGCCGCAAGCCGCTGGACGGCATGGTTTCGAGGCATATCAATCGTTATATGTCTTTGTTCATCTCTCGGCTGCTCGCCGGGACGCCCATCAAACCCAATCACATTTCGGTTTTCACGTTTTCTCTTGGAATTCTGGCGGGTGTGCTTGCCGGTATGGGCGGTTTTCAGAACTTCTTGCTCGCTGGTTTGGTCTTTCAACTCAACAGCGTCATCGACGGTTGTGATGGCGAACTCGCCCGTGTGCGCTACCAGTTTTCGGTCTTAGGCGAGTGGCTCGACACGTTGAGCGACGACTTTTCGGATGTGTTTTTCTGGGCAGGGCTGGGGTGGGGCGCTTCAAAGACTTTCGGTGGCGTGTTCGGCTTTTCGCCCGAGATTTGGCTTTGGTTGGGCGTGATCGCGGTCGCAGGAAAACTGCTTTCGATGGTGGTCTATTACCGTTGGTTGATCGCGAATAAGCGCGGTGACCTGCTGGCGTTTACCTGGAGTTTCGATTCGGCCGATGAAGAATCCAC
>JBFFMO010000232.1:0-6529 GCA_041554035.1 Allomicrovenator sp.
GACGGCCGACTCTTCAATTTCGACTACACCCAAATCGGCTCCACCACGGGCGTGACCGCGGCGGGCATTGGCAACTACCAGTTCAACAACGTGCTGCTCGACGCGATCACGGATGAAGACGGCGGAATCACTGTCAATGGCACGCGCGTCAGCATCGCTGAATTCCTCAATTCCACCAACACAGGCGAGCCTGAATACGACGTCGCGGACACCTACGCTGGCGCGAGTTGCTCGTACGTTGCAGCGTTCAACGGCACTGAGGAGCTCAGTTCGAAATATTGTCTGTACAACGATGCCATCAGCCTCGCTAACGGACTGGGGATGTACACACAACGAAGCAGTGTCTTCGACACCACGCAAAATGGTGTCGAAACCATCCAACGGTCGACGTTCTGCGACGGCGACGGATGCGCCGTGCGCACATGGAGTCAGAACGTAAATATCACCGTCGACTCATTCTACTTCACCGTCGGCGCGCTTGGAGTTGAGTTGGTCTTCAACGATCAAACAAGTTACGCTGCGCCATCGTTGGCTCGAATGTTCGACCGTGGTCCCGTCACGGCGGTCATTTCGGGGCAGTGTTCACGTGCAATCGTGGAGAATACGGCATTGAGAGTACGCCTTGATGCTGCCGATGGGGCTGTAGGAACGACCTGCATTATCAACGGGTATTACGACTAATCTGTGAGTGATTTGGACTCCAAGCTTGTATCTGGACTCTTCCACACCCCAGCACACTACGATCGAACCAACCCGTTCTACGGGGCCGCCGAGCCGGCGGCACTTTCGTTTTCGGCGGTGAATCTTGGTCCGTTCTCCCTTTCGTGCATCCTGGGACAAGGTGGCATGGGCGTCATCTACGGTGGTGTGCACGTCGAGTTGCGCGTTCCCGTCGCGGTCAAGGTCATCACCAAAGAAGGCGCCGAACATCGGCGCTTCCGAACCGCCCTGGTCAACGAAATCCAGGCGGTTTGTGCGTTGAATCACCCCGCAGTCGTCAGGGTGCTCGACCAGGGTGAAATTCCCGACGAGGCGGAGGCCTCGACCAACGGTGAACTTCGAGCCGGCACGCCTTATCTGGTGATGGAATATGTGCCTCGCGGCACGCTCGAGGACATCATCGGAAAGGTGACGTGGCGACAGGCCAAGGCGATTCTTCTGACCGTGCTCGATGCGCTGGCGCACGCACATGCGATGGATGTGATTCACCGCGACATCAAGCCAACGAATATCTTGTTGGGGGATTTTGGAGATCGGGTCATTCCAAAAATCGCCGACTTTGGACTCGCGTTCGCCACCGAAGACGCCTCCCCCCTCGCACGAGCGGTCGGCACGCCGCAATATATGGCTCCCGAACAAATCTCGCAGCCCTGGCGAAAACACGGTCCCTGGTCGGACCTTTACGCTCTGGGATGTGTCGCATTCGAACTGATCACGGGCCAGCGGGCCTTCACCGGTTCGTCCGTACGCGAAATCATCAACCTCCACCTCGAGGGCAATCGACGTGATTTTCGAACGCTGCTTCAGGTGCCGCACGAATTTCATGATTGGCTCAACCGCATGTTGGCCATCGACCCCGACAAACGTTTTCAGAGCGCGGCCGAGTCAGCTCAGGCATTGCTGGCGCTTGATGACCGGTCGTTGAGAGAAGTTCGTCCACCCAACATGTCGACCTTGCCCATCGCCGCCGTCACCCCCGTGTTGGACGTGTTTCGAAGCAGCGGAGGCGAACTCGTCGCGGTGAGCAACGTCGAGCAATCCCTTCAGGAAATCCCGGACCGCTGGATGGCACCGGTCCTGGACCGCATGCCGCTGCTTCAAGTCGGCGCGGGACTTGGGGTTTTGGGACTTCGCACGATCCCCCTCGTGGGGCGGCTCGCCAGTCTGGACACCGTCTGGCAATCCCTGCGCGAAAGCGATGAATACAAACAGGTGCGAACGATCATCGTCCGAGCCCCCGAAGGGGCTGGACGCACCCGATTTGGTGAAGCCTTTGTGCAGCGCGTTCGCGAGCTGGGCGTTGCGACGGTTTTGAGAGTGACCCATGCGGTCGAACGAGGGCCAACAGATGGCTTGAGTGGCATGGTCGCTCGGCATTTCCGTACTCTGGGAGCCAATCCACGCGACCTCCATGCGGCCGTCCAGTTGGAGCTTGATGCGGTGGGCATGACCAGTGGGTACGACGTGCAGGCCATGACGGCCCTTTGCGACGAAGCCAACGTCGGCGCGAAACCGTCGATCGAATTCTCGACGGAGCGCCAGCGCCACACGCTTTTGATTTCGTGGCTGAAACACCTGTCGCGAGTGAGGCCCGTTCTTATCTGGGCCGACGATCTTCACTTTTCACGGGAAAGCACCGAGTTCTTGGAAATGCTCTCCAAGGATGCCGAGGGCGCACGAGTCATGGTCCTGGGCGCATGGTCGGACAACTCGACTGAGACTCGCGCCAATGAGGTTTTTGAGCGGAACGCGGAGACCAATTTTTCGACTCTGCAGCTGAAACCACTCACGAGCACCGAACAACGAGAGTTGGTCCAACGAATGGCCCCGCTTGAGCCCGACATCACCCTTGAGATATGCGAGAGGACGGCCGGAAATCCCCGTTTCATGGTGGAAATGATCGGCGACTGGGTCGCACGCGGGCTCTTCGAAGTCTCGTCATCGGGCTTTCGTCTTAAGGCCGGTGCCAAAGCCACCATTCCGTTGAGTCTCGAAGAAGTCTGGCAGGAGCGCGTCACTGCGTTCACGTCTGCGGATCCGGCCATTCATGAGGCACTCGAGGTGGCCGCAGCCTTCGGATTCGAAGTCTATGACGACGAGTGGGAGGCCGCATGCCAAATGGCTGGGCTGCAGGTTGACGCGTCGATCGTGGCTCAGCTGGTTAAACGAGGTCTGGTGACCCGAACCGAAACCGGCTGGCGATTCCATCATATTTCGCTGCGTCACACACTCGAGCTTATGGCCAAAGAAGAAGGGCGTTGGGCCAGTCATAATCTGCTCTGCGCAAGAGTACTGAGCCGCGGCCACACAGATCGCGTGGATATCGCCGAGAGGCTTGGACGTTATCTGATCTCGGCGGGCGAAAGTTCCGACGCCCTCCCCCACCTTTGGTTCGCCGCCGAAATCCGAAGACGAACGGGAGCCTTCGTCGAGGCACAACAAGATATTTCGTGGATCTTTCGAGGCATTGACGCTCTTGGGGGCATGCCCGACGAGAGAAAACGTGCCGAAGCGACCGCGTTTCGGGCGCGAGCCTACTTGAATGCCTCGGAACCCAGGCACGCGCGGGAACATGCCGATGAAGCGCATCGGGTCGCGCTCGAGGCGGGTTGGGACGATATTTTGATTGCGTCGACCATCTGGCGCGCGATGTCCAAACAGATGCTGGGCGAACCCGGAGCAGGCGTCGATATCGAAGAAGCACACGCGCTGACGTTGGCCACGTCGATGCCCCTTGAACCGCACACCTACACATCACTTGCGTTTGTGCTTTCGACCCAACGACGTCTGGGTGAGGCGCTGGAAATCTTGGACCGGGCGAACTCCGTGACGCCCCATGACAGGGCTTTTGAACTGCAACATCGCTCCCGCCTCGCCGTGTTGATGGGAGACTGGGCAGCGATTCTGAAACACGGCCCTGCAGCACTCCAGGCCCTTGAGGAATTGGGACATTTCCAGGCGATGACCAGCGTCATGGAGTACCTCGCCGAAGCGCATCGAAAACAAGGAGATCTCGCCGAAGCCAAAGTGATTTTGACGAAGTGCGTGGAACTTCAATCCGCACTCGGAAGCCCGACGCTCTTTTCGAAAACCAATCTCGGTTCAGTCGCACTGGCTTTGAATCGCTTCGAAGATGCCGAGGGCAACTACTTGCAGGCGCTTCACGAAGCACGCGCGGTAGGACGACGCGCAGTCGTGGTGTGTTCGCTGGGTGGCCTCATGGCCACGGCTGCAGGCTTGAAGCGATGGGGACAAGTTCAGGATCTCACCACGACCGTCCGAATCGAGTTGGGCAGCGCAATGGTCCCCGAAGCCGACCTCGCGGTCGCACTCGACAAAACGGGTGATCTGCTCGCGAAAGAAGAACTGATGGGCGACGCCGCAGCCGCTTATGACCTCGCGATCGCGGTGTACCATGCGGCTGGAAGACTGGAAGCGATGGAAGCCACCAAAGACAAATGTTCGTCTCTCGACCTGATGGAATGGGACTTTCCGATCTCTTCTGAGATACGAGACGATTCGTGACTCAAATCGGTCCATATCAGTTGGACGCGGACGCCCTGGACGAATCCGGTCTGCAGGCCGCAACCCATGTTGCGACCCGACGCCGAGTCTCCATCCAGTGGGTGCCCCGTATCCTCACTGCTCATCCGCGTGATCGGTTTGAACTCGGTCGAGGAATCACTGCGGCCTGCAGGCTCGATCATTCAGGAATTTTGAGGATTCTTGACCATGAGGTGACCAAGGACTCGACCCCCAATGCCCCTGCCGGCTCTCATTATCTGGTGTACGAACATCATGACGCCGGGAACTTGATTTCGGCCTCTGGGCCCCGTTCGTGGGCCCGAACGCGTGCGATTTTGCTCTCACTGCTCGATGCCCTGGCCTACGCCCATTCTTTCGGCCTGGTCCATGGGCACCTCGACCCCACGCGGATCGTTTTTGTGCAGACTTCCCAGGGCATGCTCGCCAAGACCGTGGGACTTGCACTGGGAGAAATTTTCCCGAGTTCTCCGGAATTCGCCGCGCCCGAGAGGCTTGCCCACCCCGATTTCAAGCTGATACCAGGGCATGACCTCTTCTCCGTCGGGAGAATTTGCGAGGAATTGCTTCGAGCGAGTCTGGCGGACGACGACTCGCAAGGGCTGGGCAGCGAAGAGCCCAAAGAGCTGAACTCGTGGTTGGCAAAACTCATCGCGGTCGACCCTGTTCACCGCTTCAAGAGCGCTCGAGCGGCAGCGCGGGAGTTGGCGGCGATGGAGTCTCCAACCCAGCGCGATGTCATGACCTTCATGCCTACGCTGGGCGAAGTGTTTTCGATCCCCTCTCCTGCTCCGCCACGGCCACAGTCTCCAATACTCAATCCACACCTCGACGCGATGCGAGAACGCCTAGCGGTCGATCCAAGGTGCGTGTTGCAAGCCATGAGTGATGCCCTGGCTGAAGCCAACGACACCGCAAGAGTCCATGTGGTCCGCATTGCGTCGTTGGGGGACATGAACCTCGACAGCGTCGTCGCAAACGCAGGCAGGCTACTTAGCGTACGGTTTGGAGCACAGGTGCTGGTGATTCACCCTGATGAGCCGGCGCAATGCGCCTCAGGACTGAGCGCGGCCATTCGGCAAGACTTGCGACCCAACGGTGCGACGCTGGAGACCATTCGTGCGCGCCTTGATCAGGTCGGACCGCTCGAATCGTGTTTCGAACGTGCGCTGATTTCGTTGTGCGAGGAGCCCGACGACGGGGCTCCATTGATTCCCTTTGTCTTGACTCTGCCGGGGCAACGACACCTTGCCATCATCGAGTGGTTGCGACTCCGGGCGCTATCCCGACCTCAAATTGTCGTGATGCAAGGCGTGCATCAAGAGGGGGATGTTGCGATCTTCCTCAAAAGAATCATGGCGCTGCGCGGCCCTTTCCCATTGCTGATTATCGCGACGCCCGCGGAAGAAGACCCATTTGACTCTTGGGACACGAACAACGCATCGGATTTCCGAAGTCTTGAGGTGCCAACGCTCGAACCAGAATTGGCAACACACTTCATGGACGCGCTTGGCGTACCGTCCGACTTTGCGCAGGACGTCCTCGTCGCGGCCCACGGCGAGTCGCGGCTTTTGCGCGAATACGCGTACGAGATCGCTTGTGGGCGCACGGTGCCGAACTCCCCCGCGGCCATGTATATCGAGCGTCTTCGGCTGCTCACGCTTGAATACCCAGATGCTGACACGGCCCTTGAAATCGCCGCGGCGCTGGGCACTTCTGTGATCCTGACCGAATGGGAAATGGCGTGCGGACTCGCTCGGATTTCATTCGACCTGACGCTGGTCCAGACGCTGGTCGCCCAGCGTTTCGCTCAGTACACGCCCAAGGGTTGGCGTTTCGAAACGGCCGGCCTTCAGGCATTGCTGCGGCAGCGCTCGCAAAGTTCGAACACGTGGAGAAATCATAATAAGCTGGCGCTGCGCGTCCTCGAAGTTCGTTACGACTCGCAACTGAGCGCTGTCGCTGCTCGAGCGGCCCGCTATGCCATCGAGTCTGATTCTTTGGAGTCGGCGACACAATACACGCTTCAATCGATAGACGGGCTTGTGAGGGACGGGCACGACCATGATGCGCGCGAGCTCATCGTGGACTGCCTTGCCATGCGTCGACGGCATCGGCTGGTGGAGTGCGAGGTCACGGTCCAGCTATGGCTGGCCCAAGGATGCACCCATTCAGGTCGCGAAGCAGCCACGTGGTGGCTTCAACGCGGCGTGACCCGCGCAGATCGCGAAGGATGGGATTCCTTGAGGATGAGCGGATCGGCAGC
>JBFFMO010000233.1:0-6519 GCA_041554035.1 Allomicrovenator sp.
CCCAGGCATCAATGCTGAGCGCTTGATTGCCAATGTCGGCGTAGGCGGACTTATAGGCGGTGGGGCAGGGGGATTGCTCGGTCTTGCAGGCGGAGCGGCCGCGAAAGCAGGAAAAGCAATTCGTGGTGGCGAAGGCGCCACAAGCAACACGTGGCTTCGAGACACAATCGAGAAGTACACCAAGAAATCTGCCTCAAAGGCTCTAGGGGGTGAACCTGAAGCGTTCAAGAAGCTGGCAAAGAAGTCACGGACGTTCGAGGAAGTCATTGATGATCTTGGTGACTTCTTGTCGAAGGAGAAAACGGCAGACGGGAAGTTTCTTATCAATAAGTGGGACAACCCAGAGAAGATCTACGACAAGATCCGAACATACCGCAAGACAGTAGGAAAACAAATCGGTGACTACCACAGGGGCCTGTACGAACAGAGTGGTAAACGCGGCGTTGCGCTAGATAATTTCATGGACGAAGCGCAGAGACTCATAAGCAAGCACAAAGACTCGCTGGTCCCCGAGGTAAAAGAACGAACGAATCGCCTCAGATCTTTTATCAACGATGTTGAGGGGACAGAAGTAACGACATCCCAAAGCCTTATACTCGACAATAAAGGCAACCCAATTATTCAGGGCGGTACTGAGTTTGTGCCGCGCAAGATGTCGCTCGAGCAAGTCGACCGATTGCGAGAGGAAATTGACTCCGTTGTTTTCCCACGCAGCAAGCCGGGTACTGGAATTGTGGTTGCTTCGCCAATGCAGGAAGAATTTTTGATTTTGGCGCGCAAACTCCAAGATGACATTGTCGAGCATGTGGCCAAGCTTGCTGATAACGCTGGGGTCGAGGGCAAAGAAATCGTAATGGTTTATCGAGATCTGAACAAAAAGTTCAGCTACCTGTCGAACGCGGAGAAGATTGCCGAGCGCGGCGTCATGCGCGGCTTTAGCAACCGCGCCTTCAGTCCGAGTGACTATCTGACAAGCATCGGTGGAGTTGCAGGCGGCGCGGCGGCTTTCGGTCCAATGGGAATACCTCTCGGTATCGGTGTTGGCGTTGTCAACAAGATCTTGCGCGAACGAAGCCGAGCTACGATGACAGCCATCGGACGTTGGGCTCTCACGAAAGAGAACGCACTCGCAAGCACTGTCAGGACGCAGGCCAAGATCGAAAAAGCAGCCCGAGGGCTCGTGAAACACATAAAGCCAAAGCCTGGATTGTTGGCCGGAATCACCTACGCGAAAGCGACCAAGCGCCCACGCGAGGAAGAGATCAAAGAGTATCGCAAGGCACAGGACAGCATCACGAGACTCGTGAGCAACCCCCAGAACCTCATGGACGACATGCGAGAACGAACCGCGGCTTTGAGTGATGCTATGCCAAACCTCGGCCAAGCATCTCAGGCAAAGATGGTAGAGATCATGGAGTACCTCGCTGGGAAGATGCCGCCAGAAAACCCGATTGACCCATTGCGTCCACGCATGGATACGGCGCCGGCGATCCAGGATGTGCGCCGGTTCATGGCACTTGTTGAAGTCGCAAACGACCCGACTGCAGTACTCGAAAGAATGTCAGAGGGGCGGTTGCCGACAGTCGACGAAATGGAGTTTCTGCGAACGTGCTTCCCGATGATTGCCCAAGACATCACAAAGGCACTCACAGAGGCTCTCGAGCGCAACAAGGGAGAGCTCGGTTATCAGCAACGACTGAATATTTCGCTCCTAATGGGCATAGCCCCACAAGTCACGCCACAAACAGAAGTCTCGCAACAGGAAGCGCAGCAAGAAGAACAGCAAAAGAAGGATGAATTCAAGCTGACCGCAAGCGCTTCAAAGCAGCTTGGGAAGAGCATAGAGAAGCAATCAGAAGGCGTTGTCTTCAATTGAGGAGATTTTGCATGAAGAGAATCATACTCCCGCTGGCTATAGTTTTGGCTGTCATGTTGTTCGGGTCTACCGTACTGGCAGATGGACCACTAGGCAGGGTCATCTACACGGCAACGGTGTCTGATGCTGCGTTCACAGGCCTCGCTATCAACACCACAAAGACGACAGATGCGATCAAGACTCTCGGTTGGAACGAGGTCACTGTGTGGATTGACTACACGTACTCGAGCGCGACGTATGTCAACATGACGTGCGAAGAGCAGCGCATTGGCGATACAACGACATGGTACAAGATCCCAATGTGTAATGATTCGAGCCCCCCTGACTCGACGTGTGAACCGCTACGCAAACGGTGGGCCGTGTCTGCTGACGTTGCGTGGCGCTGGCGAATTCCAATCATGGGCCGCCGCTTCAGGTGCTCTTTCATCACGACAGGTGGTAGCAGTAGCGACGTTGCAACAGTGCACTACATGGGGGGACAGCAATGAACACGCTCTTTCTGATTGCACTCGCGCTAGCTTCGCCAGACTATGACCTGTCGTGGAAAGGCGGTATGTCGTGTGCTGACGGCACGTGCACAATACCTGGCGATGATCTCGCCTTAGACTGCAACACATGCCCGTGTTTGATCTACCAGGAGTCTGAGACAACGGATGCTGCTGGGTGCGGAATGACAATGCATGCCGGCCATGCGTACGGAACAAGCCGCGACGGTGGGGATTTGATCTTGGCCGGTGGCGACGGAAGTCATTCAATTGCGTGCAATGCTTCGATCGCGTCTGGAGATACCGTCACAACATCTGTCGACGGTACGGCACTAACTGCACTCACAGAGGGCGTTGACTTCGATTGCTCTGGGACGAACGACGCGTGTTGTACGAGTCTGTGTGCAGCTATCGAAGCACAAAGTGGAGTGTCGTGTTCAGGTACGGCAACACCAATCAACCCACAGGTAGACGAAACAAATTCTTACGTGACCTTCACAGTTGCGGACGGTGCCGCTGACGGGGAGTTCGCGGTTGATACTGCAGGGAGTGTAGGGATTTTGTCATTACCAGATTCCATATATATCGGTGGAGATTCATCGTCCGGGCTCCTCCTCAAAAACACATCTACTTATGTGAATTTCAGGAACGGTACGGACAGTAGCTACAGAAACATCCAAGCTGGTTATGTTGTTGGTGCAGTCGGCATGGTTTCCCGAACGCGCATGGTATTAGGTAATGGAGAACTGTCTATATATCCGTCGAATGGGTCCCCCGAAGGAAACTTGAGCGCAGTCGGCGGCAGTCTAGCATTGGATTATACAAATTATGACTTATATGTGAAAACAACGGCGTCAGGTAACACAGGGTGGGTATCGTATACTGGTGGTAGAATTGAGAATACATCGCCATCTGAACCGTATGTTTGCAGTGCCTCTACTGCAGGGCCAAAACGCTGGTACGTAAATGACACAGACGACGGCGCCCCCGCTGAGGTATGTGTATGCCACGGAATAACAAACGACGCTACGTATGATTGGGTTCGTGCAACTGATGAAACAACGGCATGCACTTTTTTCTAGGGGGTAACTATGTTTGCTTTGATTGCATCGCTCGTGATTTCGGCTTCAGGTGATCCGTACGTACAGTGGTTTACCGATCGTGTGCAGCTCACCGTTGGTCAACGGTCAACACTCGTGTCTCAAGTCTTGTCGCGTGCCCCTGGCGTCACAGCGTCAGAGCTGCAGCGTCTAGAGTGCGTCCGATACAACGGCCACGCGTGCTGCACCCCATACACGAATGACCCACAAGTTGGCGAGGCAGTACGCGATCTACTCATTGCTGGCGTGACGTGGAGCCCTGGCACAGAGGCAGGAACACAACTGAAAGAATGGCCTGCATTCTGTGTGTCAGGCGGTGCACTGGTAGCCCTCGCAAACTTCATCGGAAACATCACACCAGAGGCAGACGGAAAGCCGTTGCTCGGCGCCGTGTTTGAACGGACTCCAGGCACGGCAGACGTGTTTCTGACGACCGAGTACAAGCGCTCGATGAGTGCTGCTGACTGCGCTACGTATGCTGACCGGACGCTCGTCCCGCTCGGTGTAGAGCCTTGATCACCTTCGGCATGGACAAACGCGGCGTGTGGCATATCTGCCGAGAGAACGTTTCACGTGAAGCGCCCGTAGAGACAGTATGCCGAAAGCGAAAGCGCACGATGATGCTATCGGCATCGGCCAACAGCGTGCTCGACTTCCAGCGCGGATGCCGAAGCATCGAAGCCAAAGACGTGTACGGACGCGTGGTCGCTCGCATAGACGCAACGCCACGCATGTGCGTAAAGTGCATGGACATTGATCGCAGGAGGCTGCAACGCAAGAGGTGACAGATGCTTGAGACAATGGGGCGGGCACTGATTGGTGAATATGGCGTGCTCGGTCTATTGCTCGCGTCGTCTCTGTTTGTCATTCGGTGGCTGCTTGGCGAACGCAAGCGCTTGCACAACGAGTGCAATGCAGCCCGTGAAGAGCTGCGGCTGTACATGCTCGAGCAGCTACGAAGCGCTCATCAGATCAACGCTCAGCTCACAGAAAGACTCGAAATGGTGCGGGGGCTCAGGGATAAAATCACGTCCCGAAAGGTGGTACTCCATGCCCAGGAAAGGTAGATGTCAAAACCTCACCCTCACGCAGACGATACTCGGTCTTGTGCAGACAGAGCCTTTGTTTGCGAACGTCGACATCGAGAAGATCAAAGAACACGGAGCAGAATACTACGAACGAGAGCAAAAGAAGCTCGGCGAGTACCTCGTGATGAAGGGCGACGTAACGAGTAGTATGATAGAGCTCGCCCGTGCGAAGCAAGAGGAAGCCGCAGGCAACCTCGAGCTTGCGCTCGAGCACACGCGAAAGTCGCTTCAAGATGCGCATTCACACGGAATCTCTTTGACGGAAGAGCTACGAGATGCGGTTGCTTCTTTCGAAGAGCTCGTCGGAAAATGGATGGCATACGCAGGGGCTGAAGTCGATGGTGACAAATGACGGACGCGTACCCTGGTAACGGCGGAAACGGTGGGTGCAATCACGCATCGTGTCCATTCGAGGATGATATTGCTGAGCTTCGCGCTCGAGCGAAGATGAATGACAGCGCCGTGACAGAGGCGCTCTACGAGCTTCGTGAGATATCGCTCGTGTTCAAAAACCTCATTGCGCAGCAGGACTCGAAGCTCAAGCTGTTGATGGACCGCTTCGAGAAGGCGAACGCAGAGCACGCTTGCCAAATGCGATCGATTGGTGAATGGTTGTTGCAGATCAAGCACCGAAGGGATGGCGAACAATGAATCTGTCTCGACACTTTACGCTTGAGGAGCTCACACAAACAGCTCACAGGAATATTCCAAACGAGCCAACGCCTGAAGATATTGAGAGGCTTCGTGATCTGGCAAATGGTTTCCTGGAGCCTATTCGAGAGCGCTTCGGTCCGATACGTGTGACGTCTGGGTACAGATCTGAAGACCTAAACATCGCGATTGGAGGAGCAAGTGACTCAGCTCACAAGTATGGACGCGCTGCAGACATACAGGCAATTCACGGCGCATCGCCTACCGTGATAGTCAAATGGGTTGTTGAGTGTTCTGGTATCGATTATGATCAAATCATCGACGAACAACGCGGGAAAGCGAAGTGGGTGCATGTTGGGGCATTACGCCCAAATCATGAGCCTGAGCCACGAAGGCAAGCCCTCGTAATGAGGAGCGGAGTATACTCTTTGTTCGACGAAAGTTGATTACCCATGATCCCCCTCATCACAAAACTCGTTTCGAAGCTTCTCTACGACGACCTAGCCGTCCGCCGCTGGGCCCGAAGCGTGATGTTCGGCGCGTGCGGCATGGGTGTTGCGTTCGCAGACCAGCTTGCAGGCCTCATAGAAAGCCCGGACATGGTTCGCAACATCAAGATTGCTGGTGTTGTGTGCGGGGCGCTTGGTGGGGCTATCACGGCGGGCGAGAAGAACAAGAAGGCGTGATGTCCAAGCTCAAAACCTACGGCCTCGCAATCCTGGGTGCGCTCGTAGCCGTCGCTCTTGGTATCGTCGGTGCACTCGTCGGACTCAAGCGCTCACGAGAGCAGAAGCGCACTGGAGATCTCGCGGTAGATCTCGCAAAGAAGAACGCGGCTCGAGCTCGCGAGCAGGCAAAGGCATCGGCTGAAGCCATCGATGCACAGGCGTCACAATCGATCGAATCCAAAGACATCGAAGCCAAGGAGGAATCTGAGCATGCATCTTCTTCTGGCAACCTTGCTGAGTATCTCAATTCTCGCTCCTGAGCCTGTTTCGGAAGCATCCGAGACGTTTGGTATTCCACCTGTGCCTGACGGGCTTCCACTGGCAAGGAATGCGCCAACAGAGGGTCATTGGTTGGACCTAGCTGGGCAAGATGGTGGCGAAGGCGTGTGGCTGCCGATGGATCTGGCGAAAGACGTCCACATGCGCCTGGAGTTGCTCGAGCGCGCGCCTGAAATGTGTCAGGAGCGGCTCGACTGGGCACAGCGTAGGTGTGCAGTGGATGTTCTCTCAGCCGTCGACGTAGCCTTAGCCGACGCTGGCATTGAGCGCGCAGCAATTGCAACCGAGCCTCAAGGATGGCCTACGTGGCAG
>JBFFMO010000234.1:0-6510 GCA_041554035.1 Allomicrovenator sp.
CAGCCCAGGGCGTAGAGGTCCGTGCGACCATCCAGCGGCTCGCCTTTTAGCGATTCTGGCGCCATATAGGGCAGGGTGCCGGGCATTGTGCCGGTCTGTGTAAGCTTGGTGTCGTTGTCGCGTACAAATGCCAATCCGAAGTCCAGAATCTTGACGCCAACGCCGCCATTTTCTGGAAAGACCATGATATTTGCGGGTTTTAAATCGCGATGAACTATTTTTTGATTATGGGCGGCAGCAAGGCCCAGGCAGACGTCTCGGGCGACATGGATCACAAAATCAACACTCATGCGGCCGCGTGACGGAAAACGATGCAGGCTATCGCCCATCACCAGGTCCATCACCATGTAAGGCGTGCCGGTTTTGTCTTCGAATCCGAAATCCAGCAGCTCCACGATATTAGGGTGTTCGAGTCGATTCAGGGTCGTGACTTCGCGCATGAAGCGTTCACGTGCTTGCATGCTCGGGTCGAGGTCCATCACCAATTTGAGCGCGACATACGGGCCTTTGCCCTCTTGCGCGACGTACACTTCGCCCATTGTGCCTGAACCGACCGGTCCCAGCAGTTTATATCGGCCGTCCACAACATCGCCGACTCGGGATTTCTGCGTCATCATATTCTCACTATCTGAAATGCTTTCTGCGCCCATGATAGCGTTGAGGGCGTTTAAAACCCATGCAAAAGAACGCGATAGTGATCGCTGAATCGCGAGCACGTCATAGGGCCGGCGCCCGGCGCGTCGTCCCCGTACCGGGCACACGCGGGTAAGACGCCCTGATCCGGGCACGATGTGATTCCTGATAGCTGACAACCTGAAACCCGATATCGCCGGGTTAGCTTTGAACGGCGCGAATTGTTCAGGTCTTGGCGTCGCCGGGGCGTCGCGTCACTTTCAGCGCCTTGGCGTCCAAGTTTCGGTCGACGTCTTCAAGGCGGCCGCCGGCTCTCGCAAGCGCCACACACGCAAAGTAGAGCAGGTCGGCGGTCTCCCAGGCGGCATTTTCGGCCGAATCAGCTTCGGCCAATTCCTGGGCTTCTTCGACCAGTTTTTTGGCGAGTAATTCGGGGTCGTCAAAAAGCCGACGGGTGTACGAACCAGCAGGAGCGTCGTTTAGACGCTGCAGGACGGTCTTGAAGGTCGCTTCTAAACCGTTGACATCGCCCCAACAGGTGTCGGTTTTTAGGTGGCAAAACCCCACACCTTTTTGGCGGACTGTGAAGCGAATCGTGTCGCGGTCACAATCCAAATCGATCGCCAGCAAGTCTTGTGTATCGCCCGACGACTCGCCCTTAATCCATAAACCGCGATTGCGGCTGTGGTAGACGCCGGCGCAGCGGCTCACGGCTTCGCGCATGCTTTCCAAGTCGGAATACGCGAGGCCCAGAGCGACTCCGCGAGGGTCGCAGACAACGGTAGGCCAGAGTCCATCAGGTCGGTCGGACTTAAGCGGTGCGCAGATGGCGTCGGCCAGATTCATGGTCTCTTTGTAGAGCGCCATGCCGACCTGTGCATCGATGCCTAAGCGGTCTAGTTCGGCGATTTCCTCGACGGTGGTGACGCCGCCAGCGATCGTCAGTTTGCAATCGCCCGCAGCTTCTTTGAGCTCACGAACGCGTCCCATATCGGTGCCTGCCATGCGGCCTTCGCGTTCGACAAAGGTCACCAAAAAACCACCGACATAGGGTCGCAATTCGTGCATTCGGTCGACGATATTCGCGCCGGTTTTGGTGCGCCAGCCGTCGATGACGACTTCGCCGTCGACCGCGTCCAGAGCGGCGATCACGCGTTCGCGTGGTAATTGTGAAAGTATTTCTGGGTGTGCAGCCGTGCCTAAAATGATTCGGTGTGCACCGTGGTCGAGCCAGAATTTAGCGCGTTCGACCGAACGAATTCCGCCCCCGACACGGCAACGCGCCATTTTGAGCAGGTCGATGATCGTGGACTCGTTGTCGCCTTGACCCAGAGCCGCGTCCAAGTCGATCACGGCTACATCACCGGCCAGCCGGAACTTTTTGGCGATGGGGCGCGGGTCGCCCGCGTCGATTTCAAGCTCTTTGCCGCCTACGAGTTGAACGGCATGGCCGCCCATGAGGTCGATACTTGGTACGATCATCTGGGTCTCCTACATAGAACCGGTCAATATCATCACGACTACAACAACGGCTGCAGCCAGGCGCCACCACGCGAATACACCAAGGCCGTGTTTTGAAAGCCAGGTCACCATCCAGCGCACCGCCAAAACGGCGGACAACCAAGATGCCAGCACACCCACCATAAGTGCTTCGGGGCCATAAGCCGTGAGCATTGTGGGGCCGTGTTGCAGGGTTTTATACGCCGTTGCGGCACCCAAAGTAATCACACCAAGTAGGAATGAAAACTCGACCGCGGCCACAAGGGATAGACCTGCAAGCAGGCCGCCCATGATCGTGGCGAGGCTGCGGCTGGTGCCGGGCCACATGGCCAGACATTGAATGAAGCCAATCAGCAGCGCGTGTTTCCAAGTCATGGACTCGATGCCAAAACCTTCGCGTTTCGCTTGCCATTTTCCGGTCGCCAAAATCACGATCGCGCCGACCGTCCAGGCGATGACTATGGGCCATGGGCCAAAAAGAAGTTCTTCGATTTTATCGTCAAAAAGCAGCCCAAAAACCGCGGCAGGAAGAAACGCGACGATCAAATTAATCGCAAGCTTGAGGCCTTCTGGATTTTTGCCAAAAAATCCCAAAATCATGTCGCGCACGCGTAATCGATACACGCCAAGGACCGCCAAAATGGCTCCGGCTTGGACCACGATGGCAAAGGCGTTGGATTGGTCGGTCTGTTCGATGCCAAGCAAGCGCTGCGCAATCAAAAGATGAGCCGTGGAGCTGACCGGTAGGTATTCGGTCAAGCCTTCTACGATCCCCAGAATTATCGCGTCCAAAAATGTCATCGGGCCTGCTCGTTGAGTCCGCCACGATATAGCGCGCAGAACCGCTTGGGGGAAGTCCGCGTTTGGTCCCGGTGAATGGGCCGTTCTTGACCGAACTCGCGCATTTATGGGACGCTGACGTACTAAATTTGAATCGCGTATGAAATTGGGAAAAGGGCCACGAATGAAGAAAATTGCGTCTTTGGTAGTGCTTCTGTCATGGATCGGCTGTTCGGACGAGCCAGCCGTGGCTGTTCGCGACGATGCCGGTGCGACTGAAACCGACGCAGGCGCCTGCGTCGCAGAGACCGATCGCGAGATGTGCGAGCGTCTTGCATATGTCTGCGGAGCGCTCAGTGCCGACGATAATTGTGGTGACTCTCGAGAGATACCTTCTTGCGGGGACGAGGCCAGTGTCTGCGGGGATTTCGCCACCTGCGGTGGTGGCGGCGTGACTGGCGCCTGTGGCTGTATCCCCGAATCCGACGAGGAACTCTGTGTCGCAGAAGGGGCGGAGTGTGGTGCGCTGAGCACAACGGATCGTTGTGGGCAGGTTCGCGAGATCGCAAGTTGTGGCGACGCTACGATCGTGTGCGACGCTGTCGAAACCTGCGGAGGTGCAGGGGAGCCCGGTGTATGCGGCTGCGCAGAGACCGATGCCGAAATGTGCACGCGTGCTGGGTACGTATGTGGTGAGCTGATTGGAACCGATAAGTGTGGGCTAGACCGAACGATTGCCAGCTGTGGCGATGAGGCGTTGGTGTGTTCGGCGTTCGAAACTTGCGCGGGAGGCGGCATCGCAGGCGAATGCGGTTGCTCGGCAAAATCCGACGTCCAACTATGCGCGGAGAACAACTATTTGTGCGGTGAACTGCAAATCATGGATAATTGTGGAACAGCGCGCGTGATCAGCTGCACACCGGATTGTATATGTGGCGACGGGATCTGCGCGCCACCCGTTGAAACCGTCCTCACGTGTCCGGTTGACTGTTAGGCGACTTGTTCAGCTTGCGCTCCCACCGAGAAGAGTCCACCACGAAATGGCGCAAGGAACGTGCTTTTGGAGACGGGGAGAACGGGCCGAACCTTGACGATTACCGTGTATTTATGGGAGTGTCGGCGGATTGAATCCGCATTGTGCTGGCTACCCCTAATGGTGCGCTGGGCCCCCGTCCAGTCTCGCGATCGGGAATGGAATTGGGAAGGAGTTTACGAATGAGAATTTTCGCTTCATTGCTGCTGCTTTTGACTTTTGTGGGTTGTTCCGACGACTCGAAGAGCAATGGCGTGCCTCAGATTTTTGTCCAGCCCGATGTTGGAGGCAATAATAGCGCTGACGGGGGTGACACCGATGCCGGCAGCGACGTCGACATCATCGAATGCGTTGCTGAGACCGACGCCGAAATGTGCGCACGTCTTGAGTACGTTTGTGGCTCACTCAATGCGGACGATAATTGCGGTGATTATCGCGAAATCGGCAGCTGCGGCGACGAAGCCGCCGTGTGTGGAGACTACGCAACCTGCGGTGGCGCTGGGGTGCTTGGCGCCTGCGGTTGCACGCCAGAAAGCGACGGCGAGCTTTGCCTCAGAAATGGCATCGAATGCGGCGAGCTTCAGGCGAGCGATAATTGTGGTGTTTCGCGGACCGTCGCCAGCTGTGGTGACGAGGCGAACGTCTGCACCATCTATGAAACTTGCGGCGGCGCCGGAGAGCCTGGCGTGTGCGGCTGCATCCCCGAAACCGACGAAGAACTTTGCGACATGAACGGATCCGAGTGCGGCTCATTGAGCGTCACAGACAGCTGTGGTCAGGCTCGCGACGTTGCCAGCTGTGGTGATGAAGCGACCGTCTGTTCGCCATTCGAAACCTGCGGTGGCGCCGGAGACCCTGGTGTCTGCGGTTGCGCGGCCGAAACCGACGCCGAGATGTGTACCCGAAGTGGTTACGATTGCGGCGAGCTTGTTGGAACGGATAATTGCGGTGTGGCACGAACGATTGCCAGCTGCGGTGACGAAGCGACCGTTTGTTCGCAATTTGAGACTTGCGGCGGTGACGGCGTGCCCGGTGCATGCGGATGCGCGGCTAAAACTGACGTTCAGCTCTGCCAAGAAAATACGTACGAATGCGGTGCGCTGCAGGTCGTCGACAATTGCGGTGTGGCTCGAACGATTGCCAGCTGTGGCCCTGATTGTTCGATGCCTGAAACCTGCGGTGGCGCGGGCACGGCCGGGCAATGCGGTTGCACGTCTGATCCAGACGCGGTGGTTTGCGCGAGCAATAGCGCCGAATGCGGAATCGCGAACCTGACCGACAATTGCAGTATCACGCGAGATATCGATTGCGGTGACGCCTCTGTGATTTGCACCTCGTATGACACGTGTGGTGGCGCTGGAACGGATAACCAGTGCGGTTGCACCCCGACAACCTGTCTTGGTGAGGGAATCCTCTGTGGCTCGTTTGACGACGGCTGCGGCGGCACACTTGTTTGTGATTCGTTCTGTGTCGAAGAACTCAAGGCAGGAGCCACACATGTTTGTGCGGTGGGCTCGGGGCGGGTGAAATGCTGGGGCAAAAACGATAAGGGTCAGGTCGGAAATAATACGACGACCCAACAGAATAACCCGGTCAACGTGTTGGGCTTGCCCACCGTGACCTCGGTCGCTCCAGGCGGCGGTCATACCTGTGTGTTGACGACCGCGGGTTCCGTTTTGTGCTGGGGCGGAAACAACGAAGGTCAGCTTGGCGTGGGAACGACCGTCGACAACAAACAGCCCGGAAGCCCTGCAATCATCGCAGGCGCGACTCAGGTTGTGTCGGGGGCAAATCACTCGTGTGCTTTGGTCAACGGCGGCGTGAAGTGCTGGGGCTCGAACACCTACGGCAAGATTGGTAACAGCCTTCTGAATATCGGAACCAACGCAGCCATCGCTTACTCGGTGGATAATCTGCAGACCGGAGTCGTCGAACTGGCTGCGGGTGAAAACCACACATGCGCTCGTAAGGGTGACGGAACGGTGTGGTGTTGGGGACGAAATCAGTATGGCCAAATTGGTTCTTTGCAGCTGAATGCCGAGCTGCCCGTCAATGCATACGGCTATAATAATGCCCTCACACTGGACGCAAATACGCAGGAGAATTCGCCGGTTATGGTCGCGGGAATCACCGGTGCGACACAACTGACGGCAGGCCGAGACTTCTCGTGTGCCATCGACAGTGCAGACGCCGTGTGGTGTTGGGGAGCGATGACTCGCCCTTCGACGTCGACCACGACTTGCCCTGTGGCGACAGGCTATTTTGATAATAACGGGTTGCCGATCACGAAAAACGGCGCGGTGTGTTCATTGATGCCAGCATTGGCAGTGACCTATCCGGTCACGAAATACGGTCGTGTTCTGAAAACAGGGCCTAATTGTGCGACTGTTTCGTGCCCAGATCCGGCTGATGCCTGCGTCAACGACAGATGCGAACACTACGAGTACCCAATCTCGACCGTGTACGTCGACCGTGCTGCGTTCAGCCCAGTCTTGATGGGGCATACCTCCGCAGCCTACGAATTCGGCGCTGGCGCCAACCAGATTTGCGCGGTCGTGGAACAA
>JBFFMO010000235.1:0-6505 GCA_041554035.1 Allomicrovenator sp.
CCGGGAAATAACAGTTTTGTTTACAGCACCAATGTGCGCGGAAAGCCTCGGATCCTTTATGTCGAGGGCGAAATGCGCGCGCGTTTGTACCTTGAGCGTGCACTCAAAAATGAGAATTTTGAGGTCGAAACACGCGGCCCGATGGGAGTCCCGACCACGCTCGATGAGTTTGCGAGTTTTGATCTCGTTCTGATTTCAGATGTGCCGGCGATGTACATCTCGCACGCGCAGATGGTCTTGATCGACCGCTACACCAAAGAGCTCGGCGGCGGCTTCATCATGGCCGGTGGTGAGTCGTCCTTCGGGCCTGGCGGATATTATGGGACCTATATCGAAAAAGTTCTGCCCGTGGACTTTGACAGCGAAAAGAAGCGTGACACGCCCACACTGGCGCTCATGCTTTTGATCGACAAGTCGGGTTCGATGTCTGGCGACAAGATTGAATTGGCCAAGGACGCAGCCAAGGCAGCCGTCGAGATTCTGCAAAAGAACGACAAGATCGGCGTGGGCGCCTTCGACGACGGCGTGATGCCTCTGGTTCGGATGCAGTCGGCATCCAATCGCGCTCGAATTCTGAGTGATATCGGTCGACTTGCTCCAAGTGGCGGGACGAATATCGCTGCGGCGCTGCAACACGGATTCGAGAACCTCGCCATCACGCCCGCCCGCGTCAAACACATTATTTTGCTGACCGACGGTCATTCGGACACCCAGAATATTTTCACCGAAATCATTCCGGCGCTTCGTCTTGAAGACATCACCGTGTCGACCGTTGCCGTGGGCTCAGGGGCCGATACCACGACATTGCGCAGAATCGCCGAGGGCGGAGGAGGGCGTTATTATTATACGAACGACCCCTATAATGTTCCGCGAATCTTCATGAAGGAGACCTCGATGGTCTCGCGTTCATCGATGGTCGAAGAACCCTTCAGACCGCGCGTCGTGAAGCGGGCGCAGGCGATTGCGGGGATTGATTTTGCGACCGCGCCTTATTTGTTGGGTTACGTCTCGACGAAGCTCAAGCCGCAGGCGGAACTCATTCTGCAGTCTGACTACAAAGAACCGATTCTTGCCCGCTGGCGAAACGGTTTGGGGAAAGTCGTCGCCTTCACGTCCGACCTCAAGAATCGCTGGGCTGTGGAATGGGTGAGGTGGCCAGGTTACGCCAAATTCTGGGCTCAATTGATCCGCGACACCATGCGCGCCAACACCAAAGACCAACTCGCGATGACGACTTCGGTCGATCAGGGAGTCGCCCGCATCATTGTGGATGCCATCGGCGAAGACGACCGGTTCATTAACGACCTCGTGTCCAAGGTTCAGATCACGCCGCCTTCCGGCAAACCGATGAATGTTGACCTGCGCCAAAGCGCTGCGGGTCGCTACGAAGCCCGCGTTCCGCTCAAAGACTTTGGCTCCTACGGCTTGCAGGCAACCCACGATCGAGACGGTGACACGATTGCTGTGAGCCTTGGCTCTGTTTCGTACCCCTATCCGCAAGAATTTCAGTTCGCCGAGGCCAATCCGACGTTGATGCGCCGTGCAGCCGAGGTCGGCGGAGGGCAAACGAATCCTGCGGTTGAGACTTTATTCGATCCGATGGGCGAAGAAGTGAAGTACCGCCGCAAGCTGTGGCCTCTCTTTGTGGTGCTCTCGTTGCTGCTGCTCTTGCTCGATTTGGCCATGCGGCGCATTCGTTTGAGCGGTTCCACTGAGATTGCCTGGGACAAGGTGAGCGGGTGAAAGCGACATCATTTAAGGCCCTGCGCGTCTTCGCCTGGGCTCTGGTTGTGTACCTGATCGGCGTGATCTTGTTTGGGGCCTGGGTTCGAATCACCCACTCTGGGGCAGGATGCGGTGAACATTGGCCGACCTGCCATGGGCAAATCGTCCCACTGGAACCGACGATCGAGACGATGATTGAGTACACGCATCGCTTGACCAGCGGACTCTGCGGCATCTTCGCGATCGTGCTTGTTGGATGGGCATGGCGAGTCAGTGGCTGGAGTCGCATCACTCGCGGAGCGCTCGTCGTGCTGGGGTTGACCATCTTCGAGGGGGCCATCGGGGCCGGTCTGGTTCTCGGCGAGTTGGTGAACAACGACGATTCGGTGGCGCGTGCCGTGGTGATTTCACTGCATCTTGTGAACACTTTGGTGTTGATGGGGGCGGCATCCTTGACCGCCTGGTGGGCCGGCGGCCGCCCGGCTTTCTCGATTCGCAAACCTTCGCCCCTGCGCCTTTGGTTGCTCGCCTGCATCGGTTTGGTCATCTTGACCGCGATGACAGGAGCCGTGACCGCGCTTGGGGACACGCTCTTTCCCGTTGATCCAACACTTGGCGGCGGGTTGTTGGGGCGGATTCGAGACGACCTCACGTCGGCCAATCATTTTCTGGTCCGACTTCGAATCGTTCACCCGATCATCGCGGTGCTCACGGCAAGTGCGGTCTTTGTGATGTCTTCGGTGGTTCGCTACCAAAGCGTGGACGCATTGACGCGCCGCCTTTCCACCGCACTTGCCGTGGTGGTCGGGATTCAGACCATTTTGGGTGTGAGTAATATCGCCCTGCAAGCTCCGGGTTGGATGCAACTGCTTCATCTGGCCACAGCCCAGGTGTTGTGGATTATTCTCGTGCTTATCTTCGCCCATGTGCAGGGCGACTCGGATACTGGACGCGCAGGTGGGGGAGCGTTATAGTTCCCCGAACGAACAGTTTTCGGAGATTTGCGCGGATGCGATTGAAATCACAATGGATTGGCGCCTGGCTTGCTGCCTCGGTAGTGACCGCGCCGCTCTCAAATGTCGCATTTGCTCAGGACGAGGCTCAGAAGGTCGAAGGACTGTCCAAGGAAGCGACCAGCAAATACCGCGAGAAAGACTACGCGGCCGCGATCGAGCTTTTTCAGAAGGCCTACGAGATCGAACCTGTTCCCAATCTTCTCTTCAACATTGCGAAATGTTACGAGAAATTGGAAGAGTGGGATCCGGCGATTGAGTATTATCAAAAATTTGTGGTGGAGCCCGACGTCGATAAATCGGCGCGGCAGTCGGCCATGGATCGCATCGACGCGCTCAAGGAAGTTCAGTCGGCTCAAAAGCAGGCCGATCGCGATGCCAAACAAACGGATACCGCGAAAAAGCCCGACAAGAAGGCTGACCCTATCGAGGTCGGTCCCGATTACACATGGGCCTACGCGACCTTGGGAACCGGTGTGGCACTTATCGGTGGCGGAATCGTGTTTGGCGTATTAGCCTCGGGCGAAGAGACAAATTTCAATCAGGGTGAAACGTTCGAGGACCGCAAAGATGCCAAAGACGCGGGTGAAACGTATGCCATCGTCGCAGACGGTCTCTATGTCGCCGGCGGAATCATTGCTGTGGTTGGCGTTTTACTCTTTGTGACAGCTGATTCGGGCACCAAGGACGTGGGCATGGCTTCTCAGGGCGAGATCAAACCTTTCGGTTGGGTCGGCCAGGATGGCGGCGGCGTTGGCCTGAGTTCGGTGTTTTAAGTGCAGATCCTTTTCTCGCCGCTTACGTTGGTATGGATGGATGAGCCAGTCTGACCCAAAGACGAATATGAGCACTGCACGCGATCAGCGACGGGATCTCTACGACCAATTGGTTGGCAAACCCATTGCGGGAGATCGATTTCGAATCACAAGACTTCTCGGTTTTGGTGGCATGGGAGCGGTGTACGAGGCGCTTCAACTCAACATGAATCGACCTGTTGCGTTGAAGTTGATCCCTACTCACGACCCCACGACAGTTGCGCGCTTTGAGCGCGAAGCCCTGACGATTTCCCAGCTGCGCCACCCGAACACGATCACGGTATTCGATTACGGTCGTACCGAAGAAGGGTTCCTTTTTCTGTCGATGGAATTGCTCCATGGGCAAACCTTGTCCGAAATCGTGAAGTCGGTAGGTCCATTGCCGCCGCGTCGCGCCATTCATATTGCTGCGCAGATCTGCCGTTCGTTGAACGAGGCTCATCACGCGGGGATCGTGCATCGCGACATCAAGCCCGACAATATCATTTTGATCACGGTCGACAGTGATGACAGCGTCGTGAAGGTGCTCGACTTCGGCATCGCCAAGGCCGTGATGGGCGACGACGACGTTCAGCTGACCGGCGATGGTCGTATCATCGGTACACCACGCTACATGTCGCCTGAGCAGATCTTGGCCGAGTCGCTCGATCATCGAAGTGACATCTACAGCTTGGGTTGCATCATCTTCGAGATGTTGACGGGCGTTCCTCCGTTCCAGCAATCCAGCACGACCGCGCTGATGATTTCCCATACGCAGGACCCTCCGCCAGCCTTTGCTCAGCGGCTCTCGGGTCCGAGTCTGGAAAAGATTCCCCCCTACCTTGAAGGAGTGGTTCGCCGCGCTCTGGCCAAAGACCCCAACGACAGACCTCAGACCACCGAAGAGCTTCGGATCGAGCTTGAAGAGGCGATGAATTCGGTACCTGTCGGACAAAGTCAGGCTTACTTGAACGCGAGGAACACATCGTCTCAGTCGGGTTTGTTGGTCGCTCAGCCAGCCCAGACGGGTAATTTCGCACAACACCCAATCACGGGTTCCTTCAACCCTCCCATGCAAACTCCGTCGAGCTCGATGCCGGTCCCGGTGTTGTATGCGCCGCCGGTCGAAGAAGAAAAGAAATCGTCGAATGTGGCACCTCTGGTGGCCATCTTTGGACTGCTCTTGATGATGGGCGCCGCGGCGGTTTATCTGATGCGCGGCGATGTTGATACGAAGCCGGAGGCTGTGGCCATTGCAGAGGTGGTGGAAGAATCGAAACCAGATATTCAGCCCCCTGTTGAAACGAAACCTGCGTTCGCGTCAGTCGAGTTTTCAACGACGCCGGCGGGTGCGCATATCTATCAAGGCGAAGAAGACACCGGGAAAGTGACTCCGGCGCTGCTTGCCCTGCCCACCGGCAGCCGAGTCGATATCACGTTCAAGTTGAACGGATACCGCGACTACGAAGCGCAAATCGTGCCCGAGAAGGGCATGGCCATTGAATCAAAACTGGTTCGGGCCTCCGAACCCGTTCAGCGGCGGCATGTCGGAACGGTCAAGCCGGTTCCCACCCCGGTTAAGGAAAAGGACCCGGAGCCGGTCGTCGAACCGGCACCAACCAAGATCAATATCCTTCCCGAAGACGATGTCCCGACCGTCCCGATGCTTAATTAGGTTTCATGAAGGTTTGTCCAACATGTCAGAACCAGTTCGCCGATGAGACAGATTATTGTCCCACCGATGGGGCTAAGTTGCGGCGAAAGCACGAAAAGGCGCTCGATTCCATGATTGGGAGAGTGCTGGAAGACCGCTGGGTTGTTGAAAAGAAATTGGGAGAGGGCGGCATGGGCGCGGTCTATCTGGCCCATCAGCGGTCGATGTCGCGATCCGTTGCGGTCAAGACCCTGCGTAAGGAACTGGTAGACAGTGACGAGTTTGTTGACCGATTCATGCGTGAAGTTCAGGTCGCCACCGCCCTGAGTCATCCTCATATCGTGACCGTCTTGGACTTTGGGCAGGACACCGACGGAACGTTGTTTCTGGTGATGGAGTTGCTCGAAGGTGAGGAACTGACGGAGCGACTGGCGCGTGCGCCGATGTCCCCACAAGAGGCACTGCGCATTGCGATTCAAATCGCGTCCGCGCTTGAGGCTGCACACGGCATGTCGATTGTTCATCGCGACTTGAAGCCCGATAACGTGTTCATGCTCAAGATGCCGGGTGGTGGGACGTTCGCAAAGGTGCTCGATTTTGGCATCGCGAAGGTTCTGGACAGTGAGTCAAAGGTGACCAAGACCGGGATGATCTTCGGTACCCCTGAATACATGAGTCCAGAGCAGTGCAAGGGTGTCGGCGTCGATCATCGCAGTGATTTTTACGCGCTCGGGTGCATGTTGTTCGAGATGCTTGGCGGTCGAACGCCTTTCAGCGCGGATACGCCCATGGCGCTCTTGCTCGCGCATGTCAGCTCGACAGCTCCTCGCCCCAGCTCTTTTGGCGTGGCCATCGACCCGAACGTCGAGGACTTTGTGATGCGGCTGCTCTCGAAGGAGGCGGATGACCGCCCACCGAGCGCCACAGTCGTTCGAGAGATCTTGGAGAAATTGCTGTCGGGGCTTGAGTCACCCTCGGACGTCTCAGCGCACTCGGAGACCCGAGCCTACGATGCGGTGGATTCCGCACCGGCGCCAAAGCGCAGAATGGTGATGGGGGTGGTTGTTGCTGGCCTGGTTGCCATCACAGGGGTCGTGGGTGCCGTCGTGATGCTGAATCAAGAGCCTGCAGCGGAACCCGTGTCTGAGGTTCCGGTGCCAGTCGATGCGATTAAAGCGGATCCACCCCAGCCGGTGGCTGTCGCTGTGCCGGAGGAAGTTCCCACTCCAGATCCTGTTGTCGAGGAACCCGTCGAAGAGCCGACCCCGGTTGCCGTGGCTCCGGTCAAGGCCGCCAAGAAGCCTCGTGTTGTCAAAACC
>JBFFMO010000236.1:0-6498 GCA_041554035.1 Allomicrovenator sp.
GTCGGCATGTTTCCATCTCGTCGGCATTTCGGGTGCCACAGCGCGAGCAAATTATCGTAGCCATAAATCACTTTGGATTGGGTCCTGCGCGAAGGGTAACACGAAGGAGCCCGAAAGATGGAAGCACGAAAGCCGATTCGATCACTCGAGCGGAAAATCCTGCTCTGGCAGGCTCGACCATTGCCACATGGAACCCGCGTAGTTCGAGACCTGATAGCCCATCGACACAAGCACCGCGACCATCCAGCCCGAGCGAACGCCGCCTGTGCAGTAGGCGATCACAGGCACATCACGCGTCACTCCTCTTGCGGTGAGCTCTTTTTCAAGGACACTTCGGGGAAGAAGCGTGCCGTCTTTTTCAAGCAGATCTTTGAACCAGAGGTGTTTAGCGCCTGGCACGTGTCCGCCCCGAGACTCACCGTATGGCGTCTTTCCGTCGTATTCGCGCTTTTCTCGCACGTCCAAAATCACAGATTTTGACGTGATCGCGGCCTTGACGTCCTTGGTCGTGGCGCTCAACTCAGGCTGCCAATCGATCTTGAACTGCCCATCCGACTGCGTGTGTGAAAATCCAGCACCGGTCGCGGCTCCTGCTTTCTTGAGCGCGGGATAACCTCCGTCGACCATGAAAGCCGCTTTATGGCCGGCTGCGCGCAGCATCCAGACCACCCGACCGTCTTCGCCCCAAGCCTCCGGGTCGCCCACCACAATCACGGTCCGGTCATTGCGAACCCCGACCGCCTCAATGGCCTTCTTGAGCGCCGGATCCGAAAGCAATTCGCCCTGCTCCGATGCCTTTGTCTTCGAGAATTCTTTCCACGTCACACGTTTCGAACCGTCGACATGTGAAAGGCCGAAAGTCGCGCCTCCACGCGTGTCGAGCACCGTCGCGTTGGGGAGCAGCGCAACGGCTTGATCAGCCGAAAGCAACCACGATTCTGCCGCCTGAAGTGGAAGCGCCATAAAGACCATGATGATGAAGACAAAAATACGCATAAAAACCTCGCATCAATAGACGCGACAAGAGTGGTCATGATTCAAAACGAACCTCGTCCCAAATGCTGGGCAATGGGGCTTCAAAGGCGACCTGCTCCTGCGTGATGGGATGAGTGATGCCAAGACGCCAAGCATGCAAAGCATGACGCGGGAAGGGCAAACGGTCACGAAGCTCAGTATCATCCGGATCGTCAGTGATGTTCGCAAAAAACGTGTCGTCGTAGGTGTAGAGCTTGTCTCCAGCGATCGGCGTGCCCTCCAGCGCGAGGTGCACTCGAATCTGGTGTTGCCGGCCGGTTTCAATCACGACTTCAAGGTCGGCAAGGACAACCTGTCCGAGCTTGGGATGTGTCATTGTTCCGCGGCGCAGGCACGTGACGTGGGTACGGGCATGCAACGCACCACGGGCCATCTTCACGCCCAACTTGCTCTTTGGATCGAGCCCAAGCGGCGTGTCGAGGGTTTCGCGGGACCCCACCTTCCATCGTCCGAGCGGGTCCACCGCCAGTGCCCGGTAGGTCTTTTGAGGATGGTCGGAGGCAAACCGGGCGCGTAAACCGGGCACGAACTCGGCACGACGGGCGCAAACCATCACCCCGCTGGTTTCCCGGTCGATTCGATGGACGGCCTCGGCCCCTTCAAATCCATGACGCTCCAGATATCCAGCAACGGTGTGCAAGCGCACGTTGCCTGCCTCGTGGACAAGCATCCCCGAGGGTTTATTCAGAATCACCAGGGCTTCGTCGTCGAAAATGACCTCGACGCCTTCATCGTTGATTTCTTCGGCCGGCAGGTGTTCGCGAATGGTCACGATATCCCCCTGACGAAGGCGCGTCCCGGCTTTGACCTTGCGGGGCGGCATCACCGAGATATCCCCGTATTTGGCGATATCTCCGGCGCGGGAGCGTGAAAGACGCCCGATTCGATTCGCCAGAAATTGATCCAGGCGCCAACCGTCGAAATTCTGATCGACGATGAACTCGCGCTCCCTCACGTTCTGCGTGTCACGGGCCGAGATCTTCATGGCGCCATCAGTCTTCGGCCCAACTGGTCAATGAATCCGACCGTTCGACCAAATTGGGCCACATCGAAATTATCCGGGTTGTCGCCAGGCACATGGTAGTTTTTGGGAGCCCCGATATCCGGATCGACACAACCGATGCTCAGCGCGTCGAAGCCGTAACGCTCAAAAGGCGCGGCATCTGTGGCGCCAGACGGAATATCATAACGTTCAACCGTGCCGAACTCAGGGTGGGCGCTGGCCGTTTCCTGAACCGCTTTCTCCAGCGCCGGTGGAATCGAACCCGTAATGATCTCGCCGTTGACCAGCGTACGAATCGTTCCGCCCGTAAGGGTGTCGATGGCCAGAATCACGGTTTCCTGGGTGGACCAAGTCGCCCGCATGTCGCGCGCCAACATCCACGCCCCACCCGTCGAGACTTCTTCGGCTCCGGTCACCACGTAAACAACCTCGACGTCGTCTGGAATGGTCTGGGCCCAGCGGCGATGCAGGACCACCAAGGCCGCGCATCCGCTCAGGTTATCAGACGCCCCCGGCACGACCTCGTTCTTGACGACCACCTGAATATTCAACACCAGACCAATCGCCGTTGGAATCGTCAGCGCGATCGCCCATAGACCCCAGTACGGAAGCCCGACCGTGCCGCTTAGAATCTCGAGCACGCTCAACACCGTGAGCGTGAAAAGGATCAACGCCATCGATTTCTTGAGCGGACCAGGCGATTGCGTGGCGTTTCGCAGCATCTTTTCGTGAAAGAGCCAGCCGGTATAAGCCGAGTCGGCATGTCCCATGACCACCAAACGCCGACGCAGCGGGGCCTTGGCCGGATGAACAGCGAGCAGATTCTGGGCATCGACAAAGGGAAAAAAGCGCCGCAACAGCATCGCGCGCTTGGTCGTGTCCAGCGTGTAAGAAACGACCACCAAGAGGTGCAACGCCCCGGCAAGTAACGGCCACGTGTATCCCAAGGCCGTGGCGACAACCGCGATCCCAAAATGCAGGGCGAGGTTGGCGTACAGACTCTGATTATACCGGAACGCGTGCCAGGACAGGGCCAAGCCGTCGCGCTCGAACTCCCTGGCAAACACATCCTGAGCGCGTTTTTCCTCGGGGGAGCCCGCAAGCCTTGGCCCGATATCGCGGCAAATTTCTTGAATCAGGGCGAAACCAGTGTCTTGAATATCCGACATTTTCCATCCTAAAGGCTAAGCCTCAGATCGAGATCGAGCCCTTGCGGAAATCCGAGCCACCAATATGAACATTGATGAGAACTGGCTTGCCCGTCGCGGCTATTTTCCTGGCTTCGGCGATGGTTTTCCCAATCTTCTTTGGGTCCGTGAGCAAGAGACCCACGCCGCCATACCCTTCCGCGATCTTATGGTAGTCAGTGCGCAACAACTCCGTGCCAAGCGCGGTGCCAAGCACTTCGACTTGTTCGCGTGCAATCTGAGCCCAGGACCCGTCGTTCCCAACGACCGCTATCGGCGCCATTCCATGTCGAACGTAGGTGTCGAATTCCGAAATCGAATACCCCGAGGATCCGTCTCCCCAGATGATCCAACATTCGCGTCCCGGCACGCAGGCCGACGCACCGACCGCAAATCCACCGCCCACACCAAGCGTTCCAAAAACTCCTGGGTCGAGCCAGGCGAGCGGTTTGCGCGGACGCAGCACATAGGCCGCGGTTGCGACCCAATCGCCGCCATCGACCACGAGTGCGGCATCGTCGGCCATCTGCTCTTCCATCTGCAGGAAGAAATCCAAAGGATTGATCAGAGCTTCTGAGTTCGGGATTTTGGACTGCTCGACGATCTCGGCGTCTCGAGCGGCTTCGCGCGCGCGAATTTCGTCAAACCATCCGGTCCATCCGACGTGGTCCGGTTTTGCAGCCTTGGAAACCTGAAGCAGGAACTCCCCGGGATGCATTTCAATCCCAAGCGTGGGCCGGCGGTTTTTCTTGAGGTCCGCGGAGCTGAGATTCGCCGAAACAAGCTTGGCTTTTGAGGAAATCGAACGCCCATACCCAAGGCGGAAATCGAACGGGAAACCCGCCACAAACACAACGTCAGCTTTTTTGAGCGCCGCGCTGCGTTTATGACGAAACTGAATGTCGCTGAAGCGTCCCAAGAGTCCACGGGCTGTGCCGCCAAGGAAGACCGGCATGCCCAAGGCTTCCACCGCCGCAGCCAATTCGTCGGCCTGAGCAGGGGTGAAATTCACAAGAGCTTGAGATCCAATGACCAGAACCGGTCGTTTGGCCTTATTCAGCATTTGAGCGGCCTTATCGACCTGCTCTTTGACGTCATCAAAAAATGGCAGTTGCGAGAGGCTTGGGCGCGGAATTTCCAGATCGACATGGATATGGGGCTGGCCAAATTGGCGTTTCAAGTAGCCCCTCATCGCCAATTCCAGACCTTTTTCCGGAAGGGTCGTCGGGTTATCGAGCCCTGCTTCCTTGATGTACCAGCTCTTCACGACCGCTTTGGGATAAAGAAGGTCGACGGGTATCTCGACAAAAACTGGGCCCGGAACCCCTTCCATCGCGACTTCCATCGCGCGATCGATCGTGGGCCCGAGTGCTTTAACGGTGGTGACGCGCGTGGCCCATTTGGTCACGGGCGCCATCAAGGCAATCTGGTCGATATCCTGCAAGGAGCCTCGCCCGCGCAGGACAGTCGCAGTGGCACCTCCGAGCACCAGAACCGGTGACTGCGCCATCTGGGCATTCTTGACGGCAGTCACGGTGTTGGTGACGCCTGGTCCGGCAGTGATCGCGACGACTCCGGGAAGGCCGGTCATTCGAGCGGTGGCGTCGGCGGCGAAGGCTGCGTGTTTTTCGTCGCGCACGTCAACAACACGAATGCCATGACTTTCTGCCCCAACGAGGATGGGAGAGATATGCCCACCGCAGAGAGTGTAAAGCACTTGAATTCCGCGTGCCGCCAGCCTTTCCGCGATAATGTCTCCACCGTGCCGTTCTGCCATGTCTTTTACCTCAAAGAAGTCCGCTTTTGAGATCTCTGCGTCCTTCAATCACAGGCCCCTGTCAAGCGCGGAACTTGATGCAGAAAGCCTAAATAACGCATCGCGTCATAAATGACTTGATAACGCATCGCGTCATGACTAGATTGGAAAGCAGAAATAACGGAGGTTAGACATGAACACATTGAAATTTGAACAAGTTGAGAAAGCTCTAGACACATCAAAAGAGCGTCTTGTCGCGCTTAAGGACGAGACGCGCACACGCGCACTCTCTCTGGCTCACGATCTGGAGGCGGAAGGCCAAAAAGGCCTGAACACCTTGTTGGAAGCCGGCGAGAACGCCATTCACTCGGTGGCCGATGTCGCCGCGCGTTTCCCGGCTCTCGAAGCCCAAGCCCAGAAACTTCGTGAGGAAGCCGGTCGTCTGGAAAAGGCGAGGAAGCCCAAGGCGCCTGTCCTTGCGATTCCTGACTACGACGGTCTGGGCGTAAAAGACATTCTGCCGATGCTTGACGGGTTGACGCTTGAGCAGCTTCAGGGCGTCGAAGCCTACGAGCTCTCACACAAGGGTAGAAAGACCGTGTTGAGCACCATCGCTCGGGCGGTCGGCAAGAAGAACTAGAACGACGCTCTGACTTGAACGCTCGCCGGCCCAATGCTGACGGCGGTTCCCGAGTCATCGACCCACCACCAAACGCCTGCGCCCACAAGGCAGGCGGCGGCCACACCGGCAGCGGTCCAGCCCATCACGCGGTAGGTTCGTTCCTGGTCGAGTACTTGATCGTACTCGGCCGGGCGCGCCGTTCCTTGCCGCGCGGAGTCCCACGCATCGAGCGTGTCCTGACGATCCGAAGCCACCAAGAAAAACACCGCCGATGCGATGCCCGAAGAGACCCCAAGGCCGCCAAGGACCCACGGCGCAACCGACGCTTCCTCGACCACGGCGACTTCGGTCGAACTCAGACGAAAGTCGAACGTTCGCAGGTCGCCAGCGGCAACGCCGATCGTTCGGGAGCTGTCCTCGTAGCCCTGCAGTTCCAGGCGAATATCGTGGCTTCCCGGCAAGACTTCGATTTCCAGAGGCGTGACGCCCTGGCGCTCAATTCCACTCAGGTAGACCACAGCCCCTTGCGGAACCGAATCGATCGTCAGCCGAGCCGTTTTAGGCCGCGCGGCCTCGCGTTCGGCACGAAGCCGTTCAATGCGTGTCTGGACGACCACAGCATTGGAGGCATCGGGTTTTTCTTCCAAAAATTGCACGTAGGCTTTGAGTGCCTGCTCACGCTCCCCGAGTTCCTCGTGCATTTCCGCGATGCGATAAAGAATATTCGGCTCGGGAAAGAGTGCGTAAGCTTCCTCAAGGCGAGCAATCGAAGCGGGGTAATCGTGGGCGTCGTAGGCCGTGCGAGCGTCTGTAAACAGACGGCCTAGAAGCTCGCGCTGCTCAGTGGACAAAGACTCTACCGTTTGTGCCACGGCAAGAAATGGGCTCAACGCGA
>JBFFMO010000237.1:0-6462 GCA_041554035.1 Allomicrovenator sp.
CGGAATGACACGCTGAAGGTGTCGTACAAAACCGCAACAGCGCGCAGCAGCTCGTTGTCTCGGTCTTTCACGCGCCCAAGGGTCTCAAAAAGCCAGAGGCCTCGCGTGTAGACCGTTCGCAATAATCCTTTGAGCTCTGGTGAGGCGCCACCGGCCAGGACGTCGTCGTGGTGCGCCAGATAGAGCAAATGCCCAAGTCCGGCACAGACGTCGAAGAATTCTGGCGCAGAATCCACGATTTCATGGATGGAATCGAAAAGCGGTTCTGCGAGATGATGCAGATGCATCAAGGTCGCATCCACGACCAACGACGACGCCTCAAGGACGCTGCCGTTGGTATTTGTCGCAGCCTCAAGCAACGCGCCGGCTGCCGCAGAGGCAAGGTCGGCGCCGTATACAGCGGCTTCGATCAAGTCGCCTTCGAACTCGGGCAACCAGACGAGCTCCCATTCTTCCCAAAGGCGAGTCAGGTCGTCGCGTTTGATAAAGTCTGTGCCGCCGGCATAACGAACGCCATGAAGTCCAAGTCCTCGGCAGCGATGCAGCGCTCGAGACCGGGCGAGGTCCAAGTTGGATTCCAGATCCAATTTCACCGAACGGCGAGGCTCTCCGGGCAAGATGTCCAGGCCTTCAAGCTCGGCCCGCGCGTTATGCACAAGGGGCGGAAGCGACGCCTGCGCACTGACGATGCCGCGTTTCACGCCTTGGAAAACGAGGCGCGCTTCGAGCAACACGGGATGCATGAATTCGGCATCTTGTGGTTCTTTGACGATCGAAGCGCTGAGCGCGTCTAGAATATCTGTGCGCCAAACTTCTTCGCGTCCGCGAAGCCGCGCCAACGCTCTGGCCGTCGTTTCGACGGCAATAAAATCCCCGGTGCTCGCCAGCTGCCCGCGGTCGCGCAGGCGCTCCATGATGGCACGCAGAAGCGGTCGGCCGTCCAAGGGGCGACCGGAGCGGCGAGTCTGCCAAACGTAGTCGTAAAACGCTGGACCGTTAAGACCCGATGGGTAGCCGCTCATGCGGTCGATGCGTTCGTAGGTGAAGGGTGTGAGCGTGATGCCGAATTCTAGGACGTGGGGGCGTTCACGTTTTTCCGCGACTTCCGGCGCGGGGGCTTCTTCTTGTCGTTGTTGATCTGGTGCGTCTGGTGCGTCGTCTGGCGCGTCGTCTTGCGGCTCCGGCATGTCGAGCATGAGCAAGCGATTGGGCTCGGATTCAAACTCCATGACCTCAAGTTCGATGTCGTTGATGCGCGCAAAAAGCCCTGCCGAATGATAGCCGCCCGTGACCACCAAAATAGGTCCGTCGAGCATGCCCCGGGCCTCTTGAATTCGGTCGGCCATGAACTCTTCGCGAGCTTCGTTTTCCGCGGAGGGTTTGCCGCCAAATAATCGCAGATGGCTGCAAAATAACTGGGCCCGCTCAAGGTACGCTTGGGGATCCAATTCGCCCTGCAATTCAAATAGGGCGTCCCAGACTTCGTCGAATCCGGTCAGGTTTAGTTTTTTTGCCAGCATTTCCGGATAAGGATTGACTCGGAAATTCGTGTCGCTGTAGCGGTTTTCATCGTCGCTGACCTCGGCCATGCGATCCCAGGCCAAGTCGATGAATTCTGCGTGAGCGCCGATTTCTTTGGCGACCTGAATGGCCTGCCATTCGGGCGAATATTCGCAAAAAGGGTAAAAAGCGCTGCGCCTGGAATCGTCGGATAGTCGAACGTAGGCGTAGATCGCGATGGGGAGCTCGTGTTCGAGCGTCAATTCATGAAAACGCTCATTAAAATCGACCGGTCCTTCGATCAGTATCGCGACCGGACGAACCTTTCGTGCAAGCTCGACAAGCGCATGGGCGCTGGCCGGGCTGTGGTGCCTGACTGGGAAATAGATGATCCCATCGCCGGCATCAAGGTTCACGCGTGGTCCCCAGTTCGTCGGTTTTTTGTGCCGCCTCAAAAAATGCTTTCCATAGGGGCTGTTTGCGGCTGCGAACCACATGATGGAAATAATGCCGCACTTTTTTGACGTCGTCGGTATTTTCTTTTAGTGCGGAACCGACAAGGTTTTGGACCAAATGTTCAGGCTGGATTTCGACGCCGCCAAAATAGTGTGCATGTAGGCCAGCGGCGTAGGCCACGGCAACGGCCTCAGCTGTGGACATGATGGTACTGAGGGGCTCAAGTGCCTTGCCACCAATGGTTTTGGCATCACGCAACTCATGGAAGGTGATGACCAACATCTCGGTCATGTCGTTGTTCAAACGAAGTGGGATTCCGGCGCGCTCAAGCAATTGATTGGTCTCGCGTTTGACGAGGTCCATCTCGACTTGGACGTCTGCGATGGGGTGGACAGTCTCGAAATTAAATCGTCGTTTTAGTGCCGCGGACATGTCGTTCACGCCGCGGTCACGGGTGTTTGCGGTGGCAATCACGTTGAATCCAGCATGCGCAAAGACGGTTCGACCTTCGTCTTTGAATTCGGGCAAGGTCAGCATGCGGTCGCTCAGAATCGACAGAATCGTGTCCTGGATTTCGAGCGGGCATCGTGTGATTTCCTCGAAGCGCACGATTTTGCCTTCCAGCATCCCGGTGTAAAGCGGGGCGGGCACCAACGCATTTTGTGTCGGACCTTCGGCCATCAAGAGCGCATAATTCCACGAATATTTGATGTCGTCTTCGGTGGTGCCAGCACTGCCCTGAATCGTCATCGTGGAGTCGCCAGAAATCGCGGCCGCCAGAAGTTCACTCAGGTACGATTTAGCCGTGCCGGGTTCCCCGATCAGCATCAGACCGCGTTGGGTAGCCAGCGCGACGATGCAGCGTTCTACAAAACGACGAGAGCCGACAAATTTGGGCTCGGTTCGCCGTTCTTTGTCGCCCAAAATGAAATGAACCACGGACTCCGGGGTCATTCGCCAACCGCCGGGCTTGTCCTTGCCTTGGTCGTGAGCTGTGAGGCGAATCAGCTCCTCGGCAAAGAGCATTTCGGCCGATGGCCGTTGTAGGTCGCGCAGATCCATGAAACTCCTTTCTGATGCGAACATCTTATACCATTGGGTTTCGCGGAATGCAGCCCATCGGAGATACGAGTTGGTAGAGAAGATCAAAATCAGCAGCGCAGGCCGAAGCACCGAAATTCGTCATTTCCCCGTGGCAGGCGCCCCAACCTGGTTGATGGTGCCCGCCCTTGGGGTCGAGGCCCGTTATTACGACCGTCTGGGGGCGGCGATGGCAGCCTTGGGAGTCGGGTTTGCAGCTGTGGATACGCCAGGGCACGGCGCCCATAATCTGCGGGCCAAACGAGGCGTGGATTATGGCTATCACGAGGTCGTCGAAGACGTTTGTGCAGCAGCTGTCGCACTACAGCAGCATACAGATGGCGAATTGATTCTCGGTGGCCATAGTCTGGGCGGCCAGGCCGCTTTGATCGCGGCCAACGAGGCGCCCGTCGACCGAGTTTGTGTCGTCGCCTGCTGCATTCCCTGGATCGAAAACTGGGATGGGTCGGTACGTCGACAAACCGCGCTCGCCTCATATGCCTTCCCGATCTTATCGAAAGCATTTGGGTATTATCCTGGCCATTTGGTGAAATTCGCCGGTCGAGAAGGGCGTCAACTGATGACCGAATGGGCAACGGTCGTGAAAACCGGAGCCTATCCCGGCGAACTTCAAAACGAACTTTTAAAGCTAGAAAAACTCGTCACGGCTGTCGATGTGGTGGGCGACATGTGGGCGCCTGCACGGGCGGTGGATCAATTGAAAGATGTCGTTCCTTCGGCTTCGTTGACGCGAAAAACAATCGAAGATGGGCCGTGGAAACCGGGCATTGAAGCTCATTTTAAATGGGCGACGAAGCCTGATCACACCGCAGCGTTCTTAGCGCAGTGTCTGTTTTCAGATAACTAGCCAAACAGGTTTGTATGACTCCTCTTGTCAGTTCATACTGACCACTCGTGAGATTGATGGGTGGAACTGCCATTGAATCCAAGGCATCTTAGTGGAAAACGCACTGGCTCAAATCACCTTTTTTGCGCGCGAAAAAGACAGTGATGAGATCGACGAATTCGCGTTGTTTATCGGATTTCCAGAGAAACTGAGTGACACGTCGGCACGGGTCGCCGTGAAAATTCTAAAGAATGGAAAGGGCCGTAAACAGAAAGATATCTGGGGTGCAACTGAATGGCAGAGCATCACGCTCGCGCTGTCCCTACTGAACATCCTATTGGAACTCGAGTTTCAAAAAAGCTGTCCGATTCTCTATTATCGACGTGAGGATGCGACTAAGCAGGTCTACCCGGCTGCCTTGGCTGACCTTTTCCCCCAAAAATTTCCTGTCGATTGACGGCCTATTTGCCGAATTCAAAAAGAATGAGGGAGCACTGACAGATGTCATTTTGTGTAGTCCATTAGGCTTTGATGAATCGGCGCCGCTCGATGGCGCGGCGATTGCCGTTATCGTCGATGGCGTACACTTCCAGCAGATGTGCACAGGCACTCAGGCCCGAAACATCGACGCTTCCGCCGTATCCGACCGCGCCGTTGGCGCATCCCGGGTATTTAGGCCAGACCGAACAAACATCGGGTCGGCTTTGGCCATAAATCAAAACAGTAGGGGCACCTCCGTCGATGACGGCTTCGACACGAGCTACGGCCGTGTTGTCCAAGGCCCAGCCCTGAACGGCCAGAGTATTTCCGTTGACGACCTGGTCGGCAGAAGGCTGGTCAGCCACGCCAAAGGGAGCAAGGTTTTGGTCAAGCCAGGCGGCTTCGGTTTCGACCGTGGATTTGCCGCCCAGAATCAAATAGGAGCGGGCGCGAATCGTGCCGTTGCCTGGGATGGCAAAAGGGAATTCAGGCCTAAAATTATTGAAGGGTGCCGAGCGTAATTGCCAGCCCTGCCAACGTGTCAGGCGGTTTTCGGTATAATGGCCTACGCCGTAGTCGAGGTTCTGGTTCAGCATCGCGACCCAGCCGCCAGCACTGTCAAAAGGCTTCCATTTAAAGCCGTCGTTGGCGGGTATATCGATATTAACTTCGGTGCCGGCTGAATTGAAGAGACGCCACAAATCCGGGCCGGCTTGGCCGTTCGCCGTGTAAACGGTCGGGAATTCTTGGGCGGTTTCTCCGTGGTTGAGCGCCGACAGATTGGTCACTGTGTATTCGAGTTCGACAACATGCTCGCGCACAAATCGCAATTTTTGAACGACACGGACATCTGCGCGCAGCATATTTTGTGCGGTATTGCAGACTTGGGTGGAACAGTCTTGGCGGTCCCAATTGGGGTTCCATTGCAGCGGTACGGTGCTTACGGTCATGGCGCCATTTGCGAAAGTCACGCCTTCAACGCCTGAACCCTTATTGCAGCGATTGCCGCCCTGGACGGGGTTCCATCCCAAGAACGTGATCGAGTTGTCGCACGCCGATGGCGTAGTCACGCAGGATGCGTTCCATGCACAATTTTGGACCCGGCGGTCAGGATCGTAGAACGCGACCTGGACTTCGCGGCCCGTATCGTTGGCGTCGATCACATTGGTGTTATTCACGCCCGGTTGGCCGTTGTCTTGGCCATAAAACACGATGGTTCCGCCCCATTCGCGTCGGGTACCGATTTTGAACGAATCGGCCTGATTATAGATGTAATCGTCGGTGAAGCCGTTGCGGGTCAGCGTCTCGGAACGCCCGGGGGTGGCTTCACCAGATAAGGGCGCCTCGGCGACGTCGTCGGGGCTGGGCACAAACGTGCATAACCCGCAAGCTTGCGTCGGGGCGCACTGGGCGTCCAAACAATCAATTTCGCCGTCCCCGTTATCGTCCAGCCCGTTATTGCAGATCTCGGTCAGCGGCATAGGCCCGATATCGGGTGTGTTTATGTCGAGATCCTGGCCGAAATCTGCCACATCAGGTTGAGGGCGAATATCATGTCCGACGTCGACGGCGAGGTCGTATCCTTGGTCCGCAATAAGGGGTGGCAAGTCAGCAGCAGCGTCGAGATCGACGTTGACTGTCGGGCCCACGCAGAGGCCCGAAATTGGGTTCAATGTTTGTCCGGGCGAACACTCCGGGGCGGTCCCGGAATCGTTGGAGCAAGCGGAGAATAGAATGAGGATCAAAACGCAGTATTTCATGCGTAGAGGGATATATGAGAAATCCCAAGAGGTCGAGGTTGGTCGGAGACTGGAGCGGACGCCTCAGGTGAGGTTCGCATGTTCGCAGAAGTGTGGCGTGGGGGTCTCGGCTGACAGGCTTGTGGCTTACGCAATGCGTGAAAGTCGGCATGGCATAATACCTGCTCTTGATAGGAATGGGTGGATATTGCTCGGTCGAATCCGTAGGCTTCGACCAAACGACACACGCGAGTATTTGATGAAATACATTCTCTTGGCTGCGCTTCTCGCCGGCATGGGCTGCAAAGGCGACCTCGCCTCGACGACCGACGGCACTGGGCCGGGGACGACGACGCCCGC
>JBFFMO010000238.1:0-6454 GCA_041554035.1 Allomicrovenator sp.
GGAGGCTTCTCGCGATCTTCTCGATTTCGCTGAGAGTGAGCTCATTCTTCTTCTTGTTCAACTCTTCCCAGTAGAAGCAGTGCTTGCAGAGAAGATTACAGGTCGAGGTGACGAAGAAGATCAGCGCGAAGCCGAAGAAGACGTACGGGAGGATGCAGCATGATACGACCACTCATGAAACCATTTCTGAAACTTGTGATCGCTGGCGGGTTCATCGTGTCGATCGGCGGTGCCATCGTTGCACTTGATGGACCCGGCGCTACGGTAAAACCTGCAGAAGCGGATATTTTGGCGCTGAATTTTGCTCCAGCATCGAAATCCGAGAAATTTGTCGGCTCGATGGAATCACTTGGGATGGAAAAGCCCCGCGTGTACGATTGGAACGGCAATAAGATGTTCTTTTCCACCATGGAAACCGACCGCAGCCCAAAACAGGTGCTCAGCGATTTCCAACGGAAATTTGTTGAGGATGGCGTCAACTCCCATGCCTACAACGACCTTGGCCCAAATGTGGCCGAGTTCATGGATGGCGATAAGTGGCAGAAGATGTCGCCCGAAGAGCGCACCGCGAAGTCTGAGGTCGTGGGTCGCAAATACGACCGAAGCAGCGATTATTTTAATGGAGGCATGGTTCCTACCGTCATCACGCCCGGTTACGTGGCGATGGCTGGCATGGAGTCCAAGGGCTCGGCCAAAGACGGCTTCGCCTTCCTGAAAGAAGTCAAAAAACGAGGAAGTAAACGGCTCACCGACAGTGTGGGCGTTGCACGCTACATCGAAGCCTTTCAGCAGGGCGGGAAGACTCGCGTCACCGCCACATGGACCGACGAAAACGTGGACTTCAATAAGTTCCGCGGTCACGGCGACGGCATCGGATTTACCGAAGATGTCCCCGGTTGTGTGGGATGCGATCGTCTGATGCGCTTTGTGGGGGAATCCGAAAAGGGCTACGCCGCGAACGTGTTTTTCTCAGGGCAAGAGGTTGATCAGGTCGTGGATTTCTATGACCGGGCTTTGAAAAACCGAGGCTGGAAGGTCGCTCCGTCCACGCTTGCCATGCGCGCCGCACGGGAGAAGGGCTGGATGCCGGATGATGGCAGCGAGCTCGTCTCCTTCGCCAGAAACGGGGATTTCATGACGTTGTTGGTCTACAAGACGCCTGAAGGGCGAACTTCAGTGCAGCTCATTGAAGCGCCGTGAGTTTTCGGCCGCTTCGAACTTGAAAACGCTGTAGTGGAATGCTAGAAGCTACGCCCCTCGTGTTTGCACCGTGCGACTTGTAGGGATTTTAGTACTTGTGATTGAGTCCGAGCTGCGACCCCGCAGGCGTTGGTCAGGAGAATTGATATGGACGTGATTAAGAAGATGGAAGCCGCGCAGCTTCGCGAGAATCCTCATTTCCGTTCGGGAGACACCCTGAAGGTTCACCTCATGATTCGCGAAGGCGAAAAAGAGCGAATCCAGGTGTTCGAAGGCGTTTGTATCGCTCGAAGTGGAGCAGGCATTCACGAGACCTTCACCGTACGAAAAGTGTCATACGGTGTTGGCGTTGAACGGATTTTTCCTGTTCACAGCCCGCGTATCGATCACATCGAGGTTGCCGCCATTGGTCGCGTTCGTCGTGCCAAACTGTATTACCTCCGTGAACTTTCCGGAAAGGCTGCCCGAATCCGCACGAAGCGGACGCGCAAGGGGACCTAATCCCATTTACAGATCTTCGATTTGCAGCCTAGTATCAGTGCATGCGAATTGTTGAGATCATCTTTCAAGACTTGTTTGGCTGCGTCTCTCCTGTGCGTTTACAACTCACAGGAGACGTTTCTTCTGAGGAGCTCCCATCGGGAGTTTCTGTAGGTAACGTTCAAGACCTCCTCATCTCGTTGTTTTACAGCGAAAAAACTCCACACGCGCTCCGGATGGCCTACGCCAAGGGTGACCCAAAAGTCGCACTGGTGATGGAGTTCCGCGGAAAGAAGCACCGCATCGTTCGCAGAGCGATGGCGGATTCTTTGCGTCTTCAGATGGAAGAGCAGGGCGGTTGGAAAGAACTGGCGGCAGGAGCCCGGGTTGAACCGTTCATGCGGCAAAACATGGCTCTGCCCGAGTTCGAAACGTTTTGGATTCTCAATCTCTGGCGTTACGAATCTTCGGCAAGCGCGGTAGCCGCCTTCGACATCGATTCGGTTGATGCTCGCGCACGAGACCTGATCGTTCGTTATCGCCAGGCCCGCGAATCAGAGCGCGCCGAGGACGCGATCAAGTCGACCGAGTCTCGGATCGCGGAGCTGCGCCGGGAGCTTGGCCAAGGGTTCGCCCTCGAAGACAAGCTTGGGAAGGCCCGAGACCTCCTCAAAGAAGTCGATGTGGCGGAGCTCTCCCGCGAAGACCTCGATCTGCTCAAACGTAAAGATGTGCTTCTCAATGAATTCAAAGATCAATTGGATCGGCTAAGCAAAGACGAAGAAGCCGAACGAAATCAGATTTCCGACACCTTGCCGAATCGTCCATTCAAGTCTCCGATCTTTCTGGGAGGGTTGTTGGTTGGACTTCTGGGGATTGGTGCCGGCGTCGCCCTGCAAGACACGCCCTGGAGGGCGCTGGCGCTCCTTGATATCCCGGCCTTCGGTGCCTGTGTCTTCACTCTGATTCAGTATTACGCAGGGATGGAGCGTGCCAGCGTTCATCAGGTCAGACACGAATCCATCAAGCGCAGGCTGAATCAAGTACGCGAAGAACAGGTCTCGCTTCAGGGCAAGTTGAACCACGTGCTGATTCATGCTCGAGTCAACGACGCCAGCGACCTTGATGAACGGGTCGTGAAGGCCGAGAAGCTGAAGTTGGCGATCGAAAAAATGGAGGATCACGTCAACGAACTTCGCCGCGATCCGGTCTATCAGCGGGCTCGCGAAGAGTTGGACATGCTGGAGGCGAAACTGGCCCAGGGAAGGCCGGCCAGCGATGCATCGGCAGAGGTGATGTCGGCCTATCAGTTGGAGTCCGACCTCGAATCGATCGGAATCGACGTCAAGATGCTTGCTGCCGACGACTCGGCGCCCGAGGAGGAAGGCGATCCCCTCACGCGCCTTTGGACCACTGCCCGCAATACCCAGCAGTGGGAGTCTGACCAACTCTTCGACAAGACCCGCAAGATGTGGGGCAAGATCGCTGGGCACGTGCTCGGCGATCGCTTCAAGGACGTCGACTTGGACGCCAGCGGTAAGCTCGTCATTTCTTCGCTGGGACCCGATCAGGTCGAGATGTGGGCACGAACGCGTCCATCCGAGCAACATGTTGTCTGGCTTTCCCTGGCGCTCGCTCTGCAGGTGAATGCTCACGAACGTTCAATCCGCGGAGTTTTTGAGGCGATGATCGTTCCAGATCCGGTTCAGACTCTTACGGCCGATCAGACCAAGAAGTTGATGGAGGTCCTGGCCAGTGCGGCTCGGCGGTCGCCAGCCCTTCTTCTGCGAACGAAAAACTGATGCAGGCCACTCTGTTCACCACGGACCAAAAAATTGGGGATATCGAGCGCGAATTACGTTTGGCGGGCGTTCGATACGTGGTTGGTTTGGACGAGGCGGGGCGGGGGCCTTTGGCTGGCCCGGTCTACGCAGGCGCTGTGGTGGTGGATCTCGAGAAGCTCGACGAGTCATGGCTGTCTTGTCTGGACGACTCCAAAAAGCTCAAGGAATCGGCGAGAGATGCCGCCCAAATTGAGATCGTCGAAAACGCGTTCGCTTTTTCGGTTGCCTTGAAAACCGCAAAAGACATCGACGACATCAATATCCTTCAGGCTTCTCTGCGTGCCATGGAGGCGGCGCTCGCCGCGATCTCGATCGATCTTGAGGACGCCGTGATTTTGGTGGACGGCAACCAGAAGATCTCGTCGCGTCTGACTCAGTACGCTCTCATCAAGGGCGACTCACGCAGCTACGCCATTGCCGCCGCCAGCATTTTGGCCAAAGTTGGGCGAGACAAAGAGATGGTCGTGCATCACGAGACCTGGCCAGAGTACGGGTTTGATTCCCATAAGGGTTACCCCTCGAAGCGTCATCGCGCCGCGATCGTCGAGCACGGCCCCTGCGCGATTCATCGCCTGACGTTCTCGGGGGCCAAAGAACACGCTCACCGGCTGCGGACCTAGGTTCGCAACTTTTTTTTCTTTCGACCGATAACCCCTCCACATCAAAAACGGGGGGCGCGATGACGGATCACGAACTTGGACGAAAGGGCGAAGACGAGGCAGTTCGATACTTGAAGGGTGAGGGCTGGGAGATCGTCGCCCGTAACTTTCGAACGACCGTGGGGGAGATCGACGTGATCGCTGAGCGAATGGAAACGCGGGGAAACACGGAACGCCATACTCTTGCGATTGTTGAAGTGAAGACCCGTCGTCCTCGAAAAGGGCTGCCTCCGCAGCTGTCGGTGACCGCGCATAAGCGAAAGACCATCGTGAGGGTCGCCAAGATCTTCATGCGCCAAGCGCGTAAGCCAAATGCCGCTGTTCGCTTCGACGTGATCGCTGTCGATTGGAGCAAAGACGCTCCGCCGCGGTTGACCCATATTCAGAGCGCCTTCGATTCAGAAGGTCGGATCAATTGACGGCGTTCTTTCGAGCGTCAATCACATCACTGAGCAATTCTCGTTTGAGCGAACCGGCTATCGACTCTCGGATCGCTGCGACAGACGGCTGGCCAGGGGTTGTGCCCGCGCCTTCAATGTAGATCACCAGGTCGCCCCATCTTTCGATGTACACGCTTTCGCGGGCATCAATCTGAATGCAGTTGCTTTCTCCAAGCTTGCCACGGTGATCGTTTGATTTCGCATTGGGGTAGCGTTTGCGGGTGGCTTTCAACAGGGTCTGATGGAATTCCTTGGCTTCATTTTCATCGTCCCAAGCCAAAACGGTCGTCACGATCACATGACCATCTTTTTCGAAGGCGGCCAGCCGATCGCCGTCCCAACCCGCGGCTGCTGCATCATACCCGTCTTCTTCAAGCGTGAGTTTTAGCCACAGTCGGACCTGAAACTCACCCAAAACGGTATCGTAAATGCGTTCGTGGTCGTCCAATTCGCTTCCCACTTCATAGGAAAGGAACTGAGGTTGGTCACCAGCGTAGTATTTCTCGGGGTGCATGATCTGCTCGGTCGACACCGGTGGGTTGGCATACACCACGTCCACGTCTTTCCACGAACGTCCGATTCTGGACGCAACAACAAAGCGCATGCCCGCGAAATAAGGGAACATCAGCAGTTCCCGAAACACGGCAGGGGCTTCCGACAAAGCGGCGGCACCGGCCTGCATGTCCTGTGGTGCGCCCGATGCGCCCATCATCTGTTCCACCGCGGACAGGTCATCGAACGAGATATTGCGGAGGGTGCCTGCGATGATCGGGATGTCCACGACACTCGTGGCTTCACCTTGAGGAAGGCTCCCACCCTCGTAGAGCGAATAGTCGAGCATGACGATCGTGGCGTCTCCCTCAAGCAAGGCGGCGCGCGCCAGGGCAAAATCGCCGTTCTCGGACGAGTTGAAAGGCTCTTGCAGTGAAAGGATGTCGAAGTGCTGGTCCTGAATGGCGTGAAAGAGTTCATGTGCCATCGCCGGTTTCTGAAAGGACATCGGAATGCCCTGCATCACGTAGAGTTCTTTGGTCTTCTGATCGTAGAAGCCCGCAATCTGCTCGGTGAGGACGTCCAAGAGCACTTTCTTGTAGTTCATATCTTGGGGGATCAACCCGAGTCGTTTGTAGACTTTGCCCTCCGCTTCAATCTGAGAATCGCTGACTTCTTCCGCCAGCTTCGTCACGAGCACCGCGCGAAGTTCCTCGCGGCGCTTGATTCCCTTCTTAATAGGTTGGGTAAGCGGCAGGCCTCGAATATTCGCCACTTGCTCCGCGATCGCATCTGCGGTTTCCAGAAGAGTGCGTTCCGATTCCTCAAAGCCTTGGTCGGGGGCGTTTTGCGCGAACCCCGAGGCAGTGAAGACACAGAAAGAGCACGTTACGAACATTTTGACTAAATTTAGGCGCATGAACCGTCCATGTAGAGAACTTCGGCAGATCATACGTTAAACTGGCCCGAGACTCAGTTGAATTCCCGCAATTAACCCACGAAAACCTGCGCTTTTGGTCAAAACGTACGAAAAATGTGGACGTAGGGTAAAGTTTCCGCCATAGTCCGGCCGTCGACAGGGGCGCCGAATGGCAAACCGTACGCGTCGGCGCTAGAAAACTGATCGATCGCTCGTTGAGCCTTCGACAAGGGATCCGCAAAGGAGTGTATGCTATGAATATTCGTCACCTGTTGATTGCTGTTGTTGCTATGATGTCTTTTGGTGTTGTTGCCTGTGGCGGCGGAGAAGCCAAAACTGACGAGATGCCAGCTGAAACCGCAGCTGAAACGGCTCCTGCTGAAGAAGCACCAGCTGAAACAGCACCTGCTGAAGAAGCAC
>JBFFMO010000239.1:0-6451 GCA_041554035.1 Allomicrovenator sp.
GCGTCAAGGCGAGGTCGGTGTCATGCGAAAACACCATGAAGGTCCAGCCGGCAATGAGGGCCACAGCCACAGCGGCAAGCACCAATTGTTCGCGCGCATCCTCGGATTTTTTAAAGGCCAGTGCGACGACCGACACCACCAAAACCAGCGGGTATTCGATGATCGACGAAAAAATGGCCGGTGCGATAAGCGCATTAAAAATTCCGCCCAAAACCCCGCCGATCGACATGATCAAATAAAACTCGGTCAAGTGTGCCGGATGAGGTTTGGTGCGGTTGAGCTCCCCGTGGAATGCCATGCAGGCCAGGAAAAACACCGTCAAATGCGCCAGCCCGACGCCAATGATCGGAACCGAAATATGCGTGATCAGGATCGGGGCTAACGCCACGACCGAGATCGGATAGAGCGCCACCATCCAACGATGAGGAGGCGGTCGAGTCGAAAACGCCAACACAAACGAAAGGATATAAATGGCCAGCGGGACGACCCAGAGCAGGGGAATCGCCGCGACGTCCAGCGTCAATGCCATCGTCACGCCCAGGAGCAGGCTCGATGGGATGAACGACATCACCAGCCAGCGCCCGCGAAGTCCCCAATTCGGGGCCTCTACGGTGAGGGTTGTGTCGGCCAGAGGTACCAGACGTTTCCATGCCAGCCCGAGGCAGCCCGCGAGCAGCAACGACAGAAGGGCAAAAACAATCAGATGGGCCGTGGCCTGTTCACTCAGCGACAACGTGCGCTCGACCAGAAACGGGTAAGCCAACAACGCCAGCAGAGAGCCCGCGTTACTGGCCGCATAGAGCGGATAAGGATTATGGGCGCGAGGATGGTCGGTGTCTGCAAACCAGCGCTGCAGCAGCGGAGCCGACGTGCTGTTCATCACAAAAGGCAGGCCGACCGAGGTCGTGAGTCCCACCAGCAGCGGCCACGTTGGAGAATCACTCCAATCGCCAGACATCACGATCTGGAGCGGCAAAAAGAAGAACGCAGCGGCCATCAGCACAAGGTGCAAAATACCTTGTTTGCGCACATTTAGAAATTTAGAGGTCGCAAAGGCGTAGCCGTAGCCCACCAGCAAAGCGGCCTGAAAAAAGAGCATGCACGTGTTCCACACCGCAGGTGTGCCTCCCATGACCGGGAGAAGTGCCTTGCCCACATGGGGTTGGATCGAGAAGAGCAGGAGGGCGCTGACGAAGACGGCCAGCGTGTAGAGGAAGAGCATCGTGAACCCGTTATTTCGAGTTTGCCTCACCAGGTGATGCAATCACGATGGGTTTGAACGCGTCGTTGACGTTCGCGCCGCCCGTCTGCAACTTGCAGGTCTGCCAGTTCTCGCGCTTGGTTCCGTCACCAAACGAGCCATTCTTGAAAATTCGTTCCATCGAATAGCCTTTGGTCGGAGTTCCGATGTCGCGTCCACCCGCAAATGGGGCGCCACGATCGCCGATGGCGTCGATGGTACGGCCGTTCGGGTCGACGATCTCAAGATACATCGACGAGTTCGGAAGGTTGAGCCGAGGCATGCGTGGATCGTTGGGCTGGTTGACCACGAAGCCGGCATTCTTGAACGCATGCACGCTCGACTGGCTCTCCGAGTCCGAATAGGTCTCAAGGTTATGGTCCACCACCAGGAAATATCCGGGCATGATGACCGTACCGGGCGTAAAGCCCATCTTGAAATCGTAGCCGTTGGTGAGTGTCCACAACGAGATGTCGATGGGTTTATTCGTATTATTATGGAGCTCGAAGAACTCGTCATTATCCAGATAATCGCGTGTGCCGGTATGATCTGTTGGGTCCAGGAGGCCGTTGAAACCATCCCAATAGACTTCCGAGATCACGACGTCGCCGACTTTCACGTCCTTGGTGCACAAGGGCAGATTATCGTCGACGTAGCCTTCTTCGTAATTACACACAGCCTGGTCGAGCGATTTTCCGCCGCCCCACATGTGTTCGAACTCCCGGTAGTATTCGCCGGTGACGCGTTCGCCGTGCATGATCAACATCGTCTCGTCGTTGGCAATGGTTGCCGCGCTGGACCAGTTGAACGAGCCAGTGATGACCCGGGGATCGGAACCAAAATTATCGATCATCATCGTCTTCGAATGAAGTCGACCGCCGCCTGCCTGATAATCGCCAGGAAGTCGTGAGTTCTCGTTGGCATCCATGCGCATGGGGACGCCGCCGCCCGCCATACGATAGACCTCGTGGTAGAGGTAATTGCCGTTGACCTGTGAGCGGTCGAGCACGCCGGCGACCTTCTTCTGCTGCATCGGCTGACCATCAATGGTCACGGGCGGAAGATCGGATTGGCCGTTGGCCGCGTTCCATTCCTGAAACTCACGATTCTTGGTCACAAAACGCGAACCAATCTGGTCCTTGGTGAACGCAAAAATCGTAAACTCAATATCGTTTTCAGCGGCTTCAACGTTTTCAAGAATTCGGCCCATCGCATCGTCTTGCGGCGAGAAATAGACCTCGAGTTCGGTGTCGCCGACCTGGAACGTGTTGGGATCTCCCAGACGTACTTTGGCCGTCGAAAACTTACCCGAGAACATCTGGTTGAATTCGTTGTGATACTTCTGCGCAACACCCGGGTGGTTGATGATGACCCAGTTGTTGTTATTGCGATCAAAACCGGTGGTCGTGATGTTGCCGGTACCGACAAAGGTCACCTGATTATCCACAACAAAAAATTTGTTGTGCATGATGTGCCACTGGTTCCCAACCTGCAGAGGGATATGGTGTTCTGCAATGGCTTTATAACCGCTTTCGGCGCCAAAAAAGTGTTTTGCATCGCCTGCAATTCGCACGTCGACGCCGCGCAAATACGCACGGATCACGGCGTTATAAACGTCGCGATTCGAAAATCCATACGTGCAGACATCGATCGAGGTTTTGGCAGAATCCAACGTCTCAACCAGAAGCGCCTTGGCTTCTGTGTCCCGTTGGTTTTCTTGTCGAGAGCCTGGTGCATTAAAAAGCGCGTAAACTTTAGGCTCTGAAAAGAGCGCCAACAGGTCGTCACCGGGGTCGTTACAGGCCGTCGAAAGGAGTCCTAAAGCGACAAGCAATAATGAGCGTTTCATCAGTTTGCCCCCGTCGTCGAGCTGTTCCACGTGTCGTTGAACAACTTCTTGATGCCGTTGAGCGGCGGATTCACCTGATTTGGATAGGCCGTAAGCGACCACATCACACCATCGACGAAGTAGTCGGACTTATAGACCTCGACCTCGTCGTTGGGTTCATTGAAGTAGATCGCAAACGGAGCGGTCTTCCAAAGCGGATGACTCGCCACATGGGCTCGCTGAAATTCAATATCACCGCGGCGTGTGGGTTCCGTGTCGAGCACAACAACCGTTGGCACGTAGTCCAGTGATGCGGGCGCGAATTTGACGCCAAGGGCCGTCAATCGGGCCAAGGAGTCCGCGTCCTGAGCGTTCTGATTCACGATAAGTCGCACATCAAAACCGTTGTTCTTCTTGTACTCAAGCGCGTCGAGCAAGAAGTCTTCGGAGAGCGTGTCCGTCATGATGAACACCGATGCGCGTGCTTTGTACACTTCATCGATGACGGTCTTGGTGACGCGGTCTTGCGGGCTGAAGCGCAAGTAGACCTCACCAAACTCGGTCAGGTAGGTCGGTTCGTACTGAACTCCAGATTTAACCGGACCGTTGTACACGTCGATTGAGATCGAAAAAACGTTTGCGTAAAGCTGATTGAACTCGCGCTCAAACGCCTCGGACATGGCTTCACCGTCGATGCGAAAAGCCAAGGGCACGGTCGTCGAGCCGTCGAGCGGCGAGGCAAAATTCCAGACCACACGCTCGCCGATGCGGATGAACGTGTGCGACATCAAATTATAGTCGCTGGGACGGACCATTTCGCCGTTCGAAAGAGGCGTAAAGACGTTTTCTCCCGAAGCCGGGCACACGACCAAATCGCCACGGCTTGAATAACCGCAGTTGTCCAAGATGGGTGAGATGGTCGGGTCAGGCAGGTAGCGCAATTCGCCGTCGCCAAACACAACCGGGACACCGGCGGCGACAAGGATCGCAAAACCTGAGTCGGCCTCATGGTCGACATCGCCCACGATTCGAACCGTAGCGCCAGCTTTGTGGGCTGCGACAATCGCGTTGGCAACGTCGTTATCGTTGAGGCGTTGAAACGCGGCGTCGATGCGCCCCGCTGTTGTTTCGCGGATTTCTTTGACCAGCTCAGCGCGAGACGCGTTGTCCTGGTTCAAAAAGAATTTGGCTTTGGTCTCAAGTGAGGATTGGTACGAGACCTCTTCGGTCGAGCACGCGGCCAATCCCACGAGACAGATCATCAGGAAGATTCGTTTCATTCGAAGTTCCCGCTTGAGGTGTTTCCAGAATAATTCGGGCTGTTGGCAAAGCCAGGACTCGCAAGAGTCGACTTTCGATAGCCTTCAGAGATCGTGTTCACGCCGGTTTCGCCTGAAAAGGCGTGCCAGTTCACGGCGGACCCGCCGCCATTCGAGAAGATCTGTGCTGCGCGTTCCATCGAGCGTGCGGTGACGAGATCGTAGCCACCCGCGAACACCGGAATATCGCGCGAACCGGCGCCTTCCATCAGCTTCTGGTCACAATCTCGGAGCTCGAGCTCAAAGAATTGTTTTCCGAGTTCAAGGTCTTCGATGAACACGTCGGCGATGTCTTTGAAGGCACCGTCACGTTTCTTGGCGATCACAAAATAGGCGTTGGATTCCATGGGAGCGTCGACGGTTGGGATGATGTAGCCGTCCTCGGGGACGTAGCCACTGACATCGCCATAAACATTGAGCCGCCAGCCGCTGACGTTGATCGGGCGAGGGTGACGGTTCCACAATTCGATGAAGATATCATCGGCATCAAGGGTGCCGTCGTCCTTCACGCTGCCCGCAAAATGAACTTCGTTGATGAGCATGTTGCCACGCTCGCCAGACGAGCATTCGCCGTCCTGCTGCCATCGATAGACGGGTTGAGAACTAGGAATCCCCGGATCTGAATTATCGCAACCCGCAAGGAGTATCGCGATCAATAGACATCGTCGCATCAGACAACCTCAAAACTGAATGGACGTGCCGGCTGAAACGGCCCAGAAATTCGCAGGAGTCGTGCTTCCAAGAGCCGTACCTGCACGTCGATCGATCTCGACTTTGTAGAAATCGCCGGGCAAAAAGATGGCGCCCTGTGTCCACAAAGTAAGGACCTCGTTGGGGCGGAAGCCAATGCGGCCGTCCACTTCCATGCCGAGGGTCTTGCCGAAACGCTCTTGAGCGCTCAGGTCGAATTCGTCGTAACCAAATGGGAGTTGAGCGCCGGCCTGCGTGGCCTGCGTCGTGTCGAAGTTGGTCGAGGATGTGTCCACGAAATAGTAGAAGTCGAAATCAAAATCGAGCTTTTGAAGAACTTCGGTGCCTACGCCGGCGTGCAAAAGCATCGTTCCTGCTTTGCGCTCGCGGTCATTCGGGGATTCTGCAATCCCCTGAGTCGACACGTAGGCCGAAGGATGCCAGCCAGCGACTCGGTCGATGGCGAGGCCGCCAATCTGGCTTCCCTTGAAGCTCGTGAAGCCGTGGTTGTACTCAAGGCCAAGGTCACCCGTATGTTGCGCGCCATCGGCCATGAAGAACTGAAGGCGTCCTTTGATGGCGAGGTTGGGATCGGCTTGAAACTCTGGAAGAACCGCCGCGCCAAAGGCATTGCCTTCGGTTTTCACGTCGTAAAGACCCAGATTCGTTGATTTGCGGTCCAATCCACCCGAGCGAGCGAACTCGCCGTAAGCGAGCATCTTGAATTTGTCGCTGGCGATCTCGTAGCCAATGCGGCTGCCGGCCATCCAGGTGTAATCGTTGTCGGCCATATTGCCGTGAGCGCCGCCAAAGGTGCGGTCCGAACCCGTTCCGTAGGGGCCTGTTGCACCGATGTCGGCGTAGAAGCCGAATCCGCGCAATTGAAGGCCTTTAACGAGTTCGGTGTTTTCGTACACTGCGCCCATTCGGTAGGTCTGAGTGTCGCCATCCGAGCGGGCGGCCGAGGTCGAAATCGGCTCACCAATGCTGTTGATCGCTGCACCGACGTTGAGGTCGTCGGGGCGAAGGGCCGAGGAGTAGACGTCGAGTGCAAGCACACGAATCTTTCCACCTTTGTGGAAGTCGGCTTCGATCACGATGCCGTCGATCACGTCGTCAAAAAAGAAGTCCTTCTGGGCTCCGCCGATTTCAAAAGGTTGACGTCCAACAGACGTCTCCAATTCGAAACCAGGGGTCTCAAGGATTTCCCAATCAAGGTAAAGACGATCGACAAAGAGGAACCCACCAAATGCATTGGTTCCGCCCACCTTGTCGCCACCCCAAAGTCCGGAGTGTGAGATCGAAAAAGCGACCTCAACATCTTCCATCACTTCGTATTCAAGCGCGGCCGAGACACGCGACGAAAACACATGA
>JBFFMO010000240.1:0-6451 GCA_041554035.1 Allomicrovenator sp.
AAATCAGCCAGAGGGTTTGCTGGCTCACAAGCCCCATCAACCAATGATGAAGCGGCGGGAACATCATCGGCACCATCTCGATCATAAAGATCGGGATCGTAAAAGATGCGGCGATGATAAGGCGGCGGCGTTGGACAAGGCGCTCGACCTCACGCGCTTCGCGCTCGGCCACGTATCGCTCGTCTTCTTCTCCCTTGATATCAAGAACATCGTAGCCGGCGTCGCGAATGGCCTCGGCCAGGGAATCGACGTCGATAAGGCTCGAGTCAAACTCGATGACAGCGCGTTCAGTCGCCAGATTCACATTGGCGTGGGTCACGCCGGCCGTGCCTATAAGGGCTTTTTCGACACGTGATGAGCAAGCTGCGCAGGTCATGCCGCCCACGGATAATGTTGTCTCTTCTGTGCTCATTGGAACTAAACCTGTGTGTAACCTTTGGCCAATTTGGAGCCAAAAAGCTTCTTAGCATCCGCGAGGGCAGCGGCCTCGGTGGAAAAGCTCTTTTCTTTGGCCTGACCCGAGGTTCCGATTCGACCGTACGAAACCTTGTGGGTGTTTCCCGAAACAGCCACTTCCCAGAACTTATTCGACGATCCTTCGCTGAATTCACAACGCCACAGGGTCGCGGCCTCGGTTTCGTCGGCCTCTGCCGTGTTTTGGATGACAGGCGACGACGCAGGTTTCGCCGCAGCTTTCTTGGCCTTAGGACTGGGCTTGGAATCAGGCCACGCTTCGGTGGCTTCTGCGACGTGAACGGCGTCACGTGGCCACTCGGCATCGGCGCGCACGCCGATATACGAGGGGAAACGGGGCACGCCGCCATCGGTGAGTTCCTGATAGCGGTAGGTGACGATCGTGCCTAAATCGGGAGGATTTCTGCGGTCGTCATCCGAAAGACCGGTGCCGCATTTGAACGTGATGCCGTCGGGACGCGCCAGCATTAACGCGCCAATTCTCCCACGATGTCGGCCGGCGCCGTCGGTGTAGCCGATGACCTTGGCTTCGGCATCGTAGAACGTTTTTACTTTCAACAAAGTGGTGGAGCGGCTGCCAATATAGGCCGAGGCTTTTTGCCTCAACATCAGGCCTTCGCCGCCCAATTCCTCGACCCGCTTGAGTTCTTGGGTCAGGTGGTCAAACCCATCACAAATGATGTGTTCAAGCGCTTCCGCAAACTCGTGGGCTCCGAGTTCGACTTCGTCATGAAGGAATTGGAGACGTTCCTCGAAGGTGCCGCCGTGGTCGGGCGCATCAAAAACAATATATTTAATATCCGCCCATAATTGTCCGCGATCCTGTCGTTTCACGATGCCAACGGTTTTTTGAAACATTCCGCGGGCCATCCACAATTCGCCATCCAAGGGCGTTGCTGGCAGTCCTTTTGTGAACCAATCGGGGGCCAAAAACTCGTTGCCAAGTCGTGACCAAAATGTGGAACCGTCCCAGTAGGCGCGGACTCCATCGAGTTTTTCGCTCATCCACCATCCCGTGGGATCGACGTGGTCTTCCCAGCTTTGGGCGAGCAGGAGTTGGGGTTTATCGCTCTCGGTTTTGGAGGTTTTTCGGACATTATGTTCACCTCCAACCCGCTCGGCTTCGGCGGCTTCGCCTCGAATAGCCATCAGGTGTTTACAGGTCCTCTTATCGATGGCAACGGATTGATTTCGCCATGCGGGGCAGGTGCACGAATACACGCCACCCACGTTTTTAAGTTCGTAAGGTTTTGAGCCTGAACCTTGAACTTCGACGGTTTCTCCGTCCTCAATTTCCTGAAGAACTTCGGCGTTGAGGTCGTGTTCATCATCGCTTCTGGCGACCAATGGAGCCGAACCGAGCAATTCCAGAAGCGCCGTTTCGTCATAAACAGCGATGCCGAGCTTCTCGGCTTTCGAGAGTTTAGAACCGGCATTATCGCCGTAAAAAACGATATCGGTCTTTTTAGTGACCGAGGGTTGAACCAACGCACCGATGGCTTCCAGCTGCACAGTGGCTTCGGCGCGTGTCATGCCCGAAAGGGCCCCGGTGAGAACGACAGTTTTGTTTTTGATTTCCATGGGCTTGAACCTACTTCGACGGGGTGGGGAGTCAAGCAGGTTTGTGACCGGTCCGCCTGGCTCCAGCCCGGCTAATTCACCTTGCGAATCCGATTAGAAACACGCGTCGTTGGGTGCGCCAGGGGTTCCCAAGTCGCCGACACCGAAGCTGCTCGAAGCTGCACACCAGTTGCTCCCAAGGTCATTCTGCGTTGCGCTGACCCGAGCTGGATTGAGCGAGATGCTTGCTCCCGTGGGGTCAGGGAAGGTCGCACCGTTATCGTAGCCAACATAATCGACCAGGTTGGTTGCCATGCCGTCATCGCAAAACAACGCCAGTGAATCGGTGGTGTTATTCAGGTTGATGCCCGCGTTGTACGTGTAATCAGCGACGAAGGGGGCGTTGCTATTGCGTGCAAAGGTCACGTAAGCGCCGGGGGCAACGCTCAGGCTTGAAATCGTGAACGACTCCATTCCTGTCGAGGTGCTGCTTTCGATCATGCAACCGCTCAGGTCGATGACGCGTGCGGTCAGGTTGCGCATTTCGAACCATTCGCCGTCATTATCCGTGCTGATCGTTGGGTCGGCCATGATTTCGGTGAAGGCCATTTCACCGGTGGTTGGCATCATCGTGCACATGGCGGCCATGGTGCAGTTTGCGTTGCAGGTCACGGTGCCACGTCCGCGGCCAAGAGATGTGCATGAGGTCCCCGCAACGACGGTGCCGTCACACTGTTCCTGAGCCTGTTTGATGCCGTCGCCACAGAATTCGCCCTGCGCGTCGCAGGTGGCATTGCAGTGGCCGTACGTGCCGTTTGAGGCGCCGTCATCACAAACCTCGTCCTCTCCCACGATGCCATCACCGCATGTCGAACATCCGCTGGTATCCAACCCACATTCGCCGCAGCTCAACTCACCGCGCTGAAAGCCAAGCGATTGGCAGGTCTGGCCTCCCAGATTGGCTCCGTCACAGGCCTCGTTGGCGTTGATGATTTCGTCACCGCAAAACTCGGTGGCGCCTGAACAATTTGAATTGCACTTGCCCGCCTGACCGTTCAACTCGCCGTCGTCACATGATTCTTCGCCTTGAAGGATGCCGTCGCCACAAGAGTATCGAACACATCCATTTGAATTGACGCTACAGCTAACCGAGCAAGTCACTTCGCCATCGTCAAATCCAAGATCGGCGCATGTTGTTTCGACGGCACCGTCGCAGGCTTCCCCTTCATCGACGATATTGTCGCCACAATTTCCGGTATTAATCGAGTTATTGGTGCTGATGATATTCGTATTGTTGACTTGATTATTCAGCGCAGGAGAATCCGCCGGTGAATCGACCTGTGCGGCACTCTTCTTGGAGGTCTTCGAAAGATCATCTCCACATGCTGCGGTGGCGATGGTTGAGGCGATTAGAATCAATGTGGCGAGTCGTTTCATGGCGGTCTCCGAGTTCGTATGAATCATTAGTACTCGCCGATTCGGGAGGCCTCCAGTGTTTCAGATGAGGTTTCAGGATGTTTCAGACCGTCTCAGGCGGTGGCGGTAAGCAGTGAGCGGCGAGCAGTGAGCAGTGAGACGTGCGGCGGACCGGTGGGTTGGAAAAGAAAACACGATCCATCGCGCAGCGCACAATTCAGTACCGTTATGGTATGTTACTCGTTCAGCGGACCCAACAATCGGTCAGCGGTCCAGGACGCCCATCCAGGAGCCCGGTGAAGGCCTTAGGGTATTGAGAATGTTCTTTTGGAGGTGCCGACCATGTCTAGAATCCAATTTTTATTTTCCCTCTCTCTGATTTGTTTCTTGTCCTCGGCCGCTTTTGAGAAGGCAGCGACGGCACAAGAGAAAGGGACGGTTTGTAAGAGCACCAAGAGCGACGGGTGTGTGCCGCTGCCCAAAGAATTCCGTGTGTTTTTTCAGGATCGGGTCGAGGGTGAGGAATTTGTTGACCTGAAATTGCCGCCAGAAAACGAGGCGTTGACCGCACTCAAAAAAATCCCGAAGGACCTCAAAATTCATTACCTAAGCGAGAGCGGTGGGCGCGACATGGGCAAGTATGACGTGGAGATCGATGCCAAAGGAAAGGCCACGGTCAAAAAGAGCGGAATGATGGATTATCAAACGGGCTCAAAAAAGATTTCCAAAGCGACGATGCTGAAATTGCTCCATCAATTCGGCGAAATTGGGTTCATGGACATCACGAGCGAATCGCTGCGCGAGACCTGCAAGAGCTCGATGACTCACGCCTCGAGCCTGACCATCACCCTCAGTTTTGGCGGCCAATCCCATACCCTCACGCATTACGCGGGATGCAATCCGGGCAAGAAGTCCGACACCCAGTTGGCGCTGAAGAAGCTGAATGAAACAATTTACGGTCTCACCAAGGATGCGAAGCTTGGGAAGGCTAAGTCGTTGCATGAGAACGTGGAATTTTTGGATTAATCGCTGAGAAATTCAGTCACCGGGTCGTGGCCTGCATGCATGGATACCGTTCAGCCCTAAGGCTGAGTGATGACTGGCGGCGCTTCAAGCGATCGTGAATCGAAACGCCGTCGCCCCCAACAGCCGAACGAACCGTCGGTGCGTACGCCGCAACCAAAGTCCTCGGCAACGTCGATTTGCTTCCAGTCGTTACCGCCGAGAGTATTGGTTTGGTTAACCCAAAACTCCCCCCAACAACTCAGACTGCCGTCGGCAGACAGTCCGCAGCTGTGGTCAGCCCCAACGCTCACCTGAACATAATCCGACTTCGGCGCCGCGGTTGCCTGCCCCCAAGTGTCCAATCCCCAACATTTTACCCTCCCGTTGGAGCGTACAGCGCACGTGTGAAAAAACTCGGTGGAGATCTGAACAAAATCCGAGCCCGTTTCGTTGTTTGGTCCAACAACCGCGTTGTAGGGACTTGAGCCCCAGCAAATGATCGTTCCATCTGTCCGAACCGCACACACCGCAGCGTAACCGACCGATATTTGAGCGATATCACCGCCCATGTAGCCATTGGGTCCCGTGGTCTGTCCCCAGTCATCCAATCCCCAACACTGCAAACCACCGTCATCTCGTAATCCGCACGTGTGCCGATATGTGCTCGCCTGAACGAAGCGGAGGGCCGGGTTGACGCTGTTGGGCCCCGACACCTGTCCATCAGAGTCCGTACCCCAGCACTGCACCGCCCCTTGGTCGGTCACACCGCAAGTTTGAAATATGCCGGCGCTGATTTGCGTAAATTTCGCCTGCGATGCATTTGGACCAATGGAGAAGTCGCCCGCATAGCCCCAGCAGAATAGCTTTTGGTCCTCCCGAATAAAGCAGCTGTGGGTCTCAGAGACGTCCACCTTTTGCATTTTGGATACAGGGTAGGTCCCGAAATAAGGCGCACTGATCTGGAAATAACTGTCGTTGCCCCAGCAGTCCAAAGTTCCGTTGCCGTTCAGCACACAGATGTGATCATCGCCCACGGCGAAAGTCTGAATGTCGTTGTTGGTCGACAGGTTCGCGGCACTGACTTCGCCATATGTGTTTTCTCCCCAACACTGAATCGTTCGATCGGCTCGCAGTCCACATGTGTGGTTCTTATGAGCGAGAATTTCTACAAAATCGTTCCCCATATCCGCGTTTGGGCCCGAGACTTGGCCGTAGGTGTCGTTTCCCCAACACGTGATGGACCCGTCGGAGTGCAGGCCGCAGCTGTGCTCAACGCCACAGTCTACTTGTTCAAAATTCGTAGATGTGTCCGCATTTGGCCCAGTGACTTCCGCGGTTTGTAAATTGCCCCAACACAGGATCCTTCCATCTGTCCGGATGCCGCACATATGGTTGGTTCCAGTGGCAAAGCTGGTGAAGATGTTGCTGGGCGGCTGTGGTTGGGTGACCAAAACTCTGCTCCAGCATTGGATATGCCCATCGGTCATCAGTCCACAATCATGCAATTGCATGTCAATCTGGGTGTAAACCGTTGAGCTCGTGGGCGGCGCATTAAGAAGGTACCCCCAGCAATGCCGAATTCCGGACGCATCGAGGGCGCAGGTTCTTGAACCGTCCGCACTGATCGCGGTGAATCCAGGTCCGGCGGCCATCGGCAGACTGACCTGGCCGTCTTGATCACGACCCCAGCAGACGATCGAGCCGTCAGTTTTCAATCCGCAAGTATGGGTGCTACCGACGGCAATCTCTGTCAGCGTTTCGATACAGCGGCTGGCGTCCCCATTTACATCCTGTGTGTTTGGCGGGCATTGCCGGCAGAAATTAGGCTGGTTGATCTGGTTCACGCAGAATGTGTCCGTGGGGCAACCGCCATTATGGAACCCGCACTCATTGACGTCGCAAATCGGCGGCAAACCATCGGTATGAACACATAAATTCGTGGCGATGTCCCCACATCCTCCATTATCGATTTGGCATTGGTCGATGGCTTCGCAGA
>JBFFMO010000241.1:0-6427 GCA_041554035.1 Allomicrovenator sp.
ATCGGGCTGAGTAACGACCCCAACGACTTGATGGGGACCTTCGATCAAATGACGAAGAGCGGGCACCGAAAAATCGGGCGTGCCCATATAAACCACACGTAGATTACTCAAATTTCGATTTCCTCTTCCGGGTGCTCGCGCTCGTATTCGAGCTCTTCAAGGACCTTCAAGTAGCGTTTCTGCGCGCGCTTCTTTTTCAAGCGACTCATGCGGTCAAAAAACAAAATGCCGTCCAAATGGTCGATCTCATGCTGCATCGCGACCGAAAGCAGACCTTCGCCGGTGATTTCAAAGACTTTGCCGTCGATGTTCAGCGCTCGGACGGTCACTTTCCGCGATCGATCGATTTTTTCGTACACGCGCGGAATGCTCAGGCAGCCCTCTTCCCAGGTGATGTCTCCCTCGCGATGAATAATCTCGGGGTTAATCAGCACCAGAAGATTCTCTTTCGGCTCATCCTTGGGCGTAATATCGATCACCGTCACTCGTTTGAGGACACCGATCTGTGGCGCAGCAAGGCCAACGCCGGGCGCGTCGTACATGGTCTCAGCCATGTCCATCACCAACTTGCGAATGGAGGCATCGACCACCTCAACAGGTTGGCATGGGGTGATGAGCACATCATTGGGATGCATTACGATGTCGAGCAGAGTCATACGGGAAACCTCGCTTCCGTTCCGCGCATGATTTACTTGATGCAGCGCAGAGGTTCAAGCCACCAGTTTCTGTGGACTCAAACAGACCGGTTTTCGTGGATATTTCGCCGTCTGTATTCGACATGGCTTTCGTCCAACAGGCCACTCACGCCGTAGGGGTCCGACAACGCACTAGGTCAGCACGCATCTCGCTTGGTTTGCGGCTCACCACGGAGATTCAGGGCGTGGACGAAGGCGTTTCGTGGAGCACTGCCTCGAGTCGATGACCATCCGGATCACGCACAAAGGCAGCGTAATAGCCCGGGTCATAATTCTCGCGAATTCCGGGGGGACCGTCGCAGCGGCCACCTGATGCCAGCGCAGCCGCGTGGAAAGCGCTCACGACCGCACGACTCATCGCCGAAAAAGCCAGATGCAGGCCCATCATCGGCGTCGCCTCGTCCCCAAAGGCAATCAGCGCAAAGGGAGCCTCACCCTCAAAACCGGTGAGGCCGTATCCGGCAGCGCGTGGCGTGTGCCATAGGCGAACATAACCTAACGTCCCGAGGGTCGCGTCGTAGAACCTCACCGAACGTTCAAGGTCGGTCACTCCAATCGATATATGGTCAAACACGGCAAGCCTGATTCTTAAAAGCTAGGGAATCATAACGTCACCGGCTGAAGACACCAGCGCCCGAGCGTTAAGCGAATCGCGACCAACCCGTTTCCTGCCAAGAGCAAAAATATGCGGGTGACCGCAGCGATCGCTTAGATTTTGTAAGCTCGTCACCTAGCTTTATGCCGCTTAGAACTTGCATTGATCATGATGTTTTCGTAGCTTCTTGCCATCATTTTCATGGACTAAAGAGGTTCTCGTGATTTTACGAAACGCAAGCACACAAATTGTGCTGGTGATGGCATCGATTTTTTTAACCGCCTGCAATGTGTCGGACGACCCCGCTATTGCAGCACCATCCGACCCTTGCCTGGTGCAACCATGCTCGGGTAACGGCACTTGCACGGTGAGCACATTCACCTCGGCTACAACAGACGCCACCGTCGAAAAAGTGGCCGTTTGCGCCTGCACCGGCAATTTTGCTGGAGACGACTGCTCGACCTGCGCAGACGGTTTTGAACTCAACGGCCTGGTTTGCGAAGCCGTCGTAGCTGCCGAGACCTGCGAAGCGACCACGTGCGGGGACAACGGCACATGCGACGACGCTACTGGATCAATCGTCTGCACCTGCACCGAAGGCTTCGGCGGGGACGCTTGTGGCTCGTGCGCTGCTGGTTACCTTACCGTCGACGACACCTGCGTGCGCAATATCCCTTGTGCTGAAGCGGACCCATGCGGTGATTACGGCACATGCGCCGACGCCGACACGGGCGCAACTTGCGGCTGTGACGCCGGCTACACCGGGACACGTTGCGATGAATGCATGCCGACCCACTTCGCGGCCGCTGACGGCAAATGTCTTGAGCGCGAAGCCTGTGCGTCTGACACGTGCAATAATCGTGGAACCTGTACCGACACGACAGGCCTAATCGACTGTGCATGTGATGCCACCTATGGCGGCGATCGCTGCGAGGCCTGTTACCCAGGTTATGTGGAACTCAATGGCGCCTGTGTAATCGCGCAGATGTGCCAAGCCGGCACATGCTTCGGAAAGGGCACCTGCGATGATTCCACCGGACTCGTCGCCTGCACCTGTGAGCCTGGTTACGCCGCACCATTCTGTGACGGATGCGCCATCGGCCATACCGGAGCGGATTGCCTGACCTGCGAAACCGGATACACCGACGTCAACGGCGTCTGCACGGCCATGTGTGCCGATGGGTACTACGTCGCTGCGGAGGTATGTGACGACGGCAACACCGACCCATCCAATGGCACGACGGACTTCTGCTCGACAGATTGTGGCTTCAGCAACTGGCCTGATGCTGACGTTGCATGGCCCGGCTACATCGCGTCGACCGTCGGCCCTGCTTGGGCAATCTGGACGAACATGAAGGTCAACGGCAGCGGCTCACGTTACGGAATCGTGCAGGCTGGCTCGACCATCACGCTCAGTGGAACTTGGGCCTACGACAGAGCAGCATCGGGCTGCTCAGGCTGTGTCGTCCAACTCTACGTCGGCATATTCTCGGATGATGCCACAAACACAGACCCACTTGAGGGCAAGCCACAATGGTGCCAACCCAGCGTCGGCACTCAAACGGCCAACCTAAACACCACCATCACGGCACCGACCCAGCCCGGCACCTACTATGTTCGTTGGTCGCGTAGCTGGGATTACCAGTGCAATCCGACGATGGCGGATTACGGCTTGGCTAACAGCCTCTTCGCAATCTACGTCGAATAAGATAACGACGGACCACAAACACAAAAAAGCCGACGTTCATCGAACGTCGGCTTTTTTATCTTAAGCTGAGTAGGACTCTCAGTAATCTTTCAGATCGCGGTTCGCCTTACCTGTCTCGTCCATGCATTGATTCGAATTGGAATGGCAGCTCGACGAGCTGCTCCCGACACTTCCGCAATCCTTGCCAACTGTCGCGTCACAAATCTTTTTGGCGGCCTTGCGGTCATCAAACGAATCCGCACCGTTTTTACCCACACAAACATAGACGTCCGACGGTGCGTTCGAGAAGTGGTAACATTTCGCTTCCGCCTTCGTCGGGATGAGCACGGTGGTTCCAATCACGGCGATAAGTGCGAAGAGTAGGTTTTTCATGAGGTCTCCTTGTTGTTTACGAGACCATCATGACGGACCCCACCGTCAAAGCACCTGAAAGAGTCTGAAAGAATCCGCGGGCCTACGCGAAGAGTTCAGGCACATTGCCCTGAACCTCGCCCAGCGTGTCTCCTACAACGCCTACAGCATTCATCGCCGACACCAGCACCTGCGCCGGATGAGCCTGATTGGACACGATATGCCGTCCGGGACTCAAGCCGCCTGCACGCCCTGCAACGAGCATGGCCATCCGCTCCGTGGAATGGGCGGAATCGTCTTTTCCGCCTTCTGGGTCCCAGCCATGGCCGCCTTCGTTCATGTAAATAATCGCGGAATTATCCAACATCGTGCCGTTGAATTCCTGCGTGTCTTTGAACTTTTTGACCAGATAGGCCCAGTGACCCATATGCCAATTAATCACACGGCTCACGCCTTCAGTGCGCAGTGGGCTGGAATGGCCGATCTCGTGCAAATCAAAGGGGATATTTAAAAGCGGATACATATTCATATGCGATTGAGCCATCGTGAACTGCAGCGACGCCACCCGCGTCAAATCGCAAACCATCGCCATATGAATCATGTCGATAAGCAACCGAGCGCGGATATCTTCGTCGCTATAACCCGCAGTATCTACAAAGCCGTCACCACCCGAAGATGGATTATTTGCCCCGATATTTGGGTCCGCACCTGGATCGTCCAAGGCACGGCAAGATGCGGTTTCTTGTGGCGCGAGCGCGCCCACGCGCAATTCCAATTCACGAATTTGCTGCAGGTGCTCCTGAATCCTTAATTTATCCGCGCCACTTAATTGCGGTGCCAAACGGTCGTAAGATCCGCGCACGATATCCAAAACACTTTTCCGACTTCGCAGCAGAAAATCGCGTCGCGCCGCATCGCCGGGATCGGGCGGCGTGAAATTGGAGAACAAAGAACGGAAGGCCTGCTGAGGACTGACGGTCGCTTCGATGCCGTCTCCGTCACCGCGATACGAAATCAAATCCCGCCCATAGGGAGCGCTCTGGTCCAAATACCAAGACGCCTGCACGCGGTAGACGAGCGACTTGAACGTGGTGTCTCCGGCAATCGTATCCGCGACCACCTGGTCCGACGATTTGCCGCGAACTGTGCGGCCATCCGCCAGAGAGCGAACACCCGAAATCAACGGCGAAAGCGAAGCCAGGTGGAAGCCAACATGGCGACTTCCCGCGGTGTCATCCCAGGGAATATGCAGGTTTGATATCACCGAAACATCGTCCTTAATCCCCTGTTCGGCCAAGGGCTCAAGGGCGAGCTTCGTGTCGTAATTCGCGCCCACGGTGTCGGGCACATACATGTTGTGGACGTTGGTATTATCCGCCCCCAAAGAATGCCCGCCAAAACAGTTGATATAACGTTTGGGGATGGGCATGCCGTCCTGCGCAAAAACCTCACCGTGTTTATCGAGCATCGTTTCGAGCAGCGGCAGCGCCACGACCGTCCCACCAAGACCGGTCAAAAATAATCGACGACTAAGTTTATGATGACTCATTCTGCGCCCTCCACCTTGCGATACAAAAACGATTCCTGAGACACCACGTCGAGCACCAACTGGTCGAATCTCCGGCCGCTTGCTGTGAATTTCGCCTTCAGCTCTGCAAGTGCTTCTGCATCAGAAGGCGTTTCCCGATGCGCGTACGCGAATCGATAAAGTTGCGTCACCGCGCAATCTTCTAGCGCCCCATTATCCGCCAGCATCTGTCCCAACTCCTTAGGTCCGCTGAATTCCCCTGTGCCCAAAATCTCGCCTTTACCATCGATCAAACACGAAGCGTCTTCGTCCTCGGCCGTTCGAAATCTTCCCAATTCGTCGTACCTTTCCAGACCAAATCCCACAAAATCCATCACGCCGTGGCAGGCGCCACAACCGGGCGAATCCTGAATCGCTAAATAACGATCTATTTTGCAATTTGAAGTCCCACCGGCTGGAGGCTCGTCCACGTTCACCGTGGGCGGTGGCGGATAAATTATTTCACACATTAAACGTTCGCGAATCAGCTTGCCGCGTTGCGTCGGGCTGGTATCCCCAAATTTGCTCACAACCTGCAGGAATGCCGCGTGAGACAAGATGCCTCCTCGCCCTCCTTCGCCGTAGGACACCCATCCGCCTTCTGTTTCCGCAGGGGCCGTCATCCCATAATGGGTCGCCAATTCCGGCGTTACAAAGGTTTCATCGAAGGTAAAAAGGTCCAAATAGTCGAGCTTTTCATCAAACACGACGCGCTTGATAAGAGCCTCGGATTCCTGGCGCATCGCCGACGATAACGTCGTTTGTTCACCCAATTTATGCCAACCCATCCACATCGCATGAAAACGCACCATTCTCTCTCTGGCGCGGTCATCTGCCATCAAGCGCTCCCCTTGAGCCCGCAATTGTTCGGGAGTCTCGAGTTCTCCGTTTTCGGCTGCCTTAAGCAAGGTCTCGTCGGGCATCGTGCCCCATATGAAATACGATAAACGCGAGGCCACTTCGAACGAGTTCAGACGCAAAACACCGGCACGACCCGCAACCGGAACGCCTTTTTCGACATGATAAATAAAAGCCGGTTCCTGCAGCATTGCCTGAATCACGAGTCCAATCGCCGTGTAGAAATTCTTGTCCTCAAGGCCATAAGCCAGCAAGGGGCGATACCGCGCGACGTCCTCACTCGTCATCGGACGTCTGAACGCCTTTCGTCCAAACGAAGTCACGAACGAGTCAAAACACACAGCATCGTCGGGCGCCGTTGGCGTACACCCAACAAGCGCATCGCGACGTGGATTGTCGGCTTCCACCGCCCGTAACGACACTTCGGTCGCGATATTTTCCAGAGCTTCGATCAGCGTCTGCGAGATGCGCTGCGTTGAATAATTATTGTCGAAGGGGTCGATCGTGTCTTCGGGCAGACCCAACGAGCCCGGCATAGTCGTGTCGCCCAACAAATCGGCCAAAGTGCGATCGTATTCTTCGCGACTCAGGCGACGAATCGCGATCGTCCCAACACCCGTCACCTTCTTATTGATCGGAACGTCGTTATTGCC
>JBFFMO010000242.1:0-6418 GCA_041554035.1 Allomicrovenator sp.
AAACCGCCCACATCGCCCAGACAATAAAAGGCCTTTGCGCCAAGCCCTCTCGCCTCTTCAAGCAACGCGGCGAGGCTTCGGTGGTTATTATAGATGCCGCCGAATACACAGATTAGGTTCGACACGTCACACCCTCGACGTGGCAAGTATAACAAGCCGGATGATCCAATTTGATGGGCACGATGCCATCGATCAGTTTGTCTCCCATGCGTGCTTCTTCAACCTCGATCAAAATCGGGCAGGGAAACACGCCTTTTGCCGTCACCATGCGGCAACTTGAACATTGAAGATCGAATTCTTCGCCCTCAAGCAGGTCGCCTTCGACCAGTCGTTCATAGGCCTGATAACCTTCGTCGCGGCGCTCTTCGCGACCAATTTTGAACGGCGATAGGAATTTCAAACGGGGCTGAGAAATGCCTCGAGATTTCAGCAATTCGATAAACCGATTTCGCCCAGAGGCGTCGGCCAATTCGTTATGGCAGGTGGTCACGGTCACGACCGGATTGACGCCATGCTCCCAAAGCCGAACGATCGAGCCCACGATCTGCTCAAAGGTATTTCGACCACGAATCGCGTCGTTTTCTTTGGCGGTCGTCCCATCGAGTGAAACTCGGATATCCAGACCGTATCGCGATGAAGCGAAGGTCTCGGCCAACCAGACCGCCATTTCATCGTCGATGAGGATGCCGTTGGTCAGGATCGACAAGGGCGCGACTTCAAGCGTGCGCTCGATCAAGTCGCGGATCTCGGGGTGCATAAAGGGCTCCCCGCCCGTGAAATAGACCTCTTTGACGCCCATCTTGGCGGCGTCGCTGATGGCCGCTGCGACTTGGTCGACGGTCATAAAAGGATGCGAGTCGTTCTTGGGCCCACACGAAATAAAACAGTGCAAACACGCCAAATTGCACAGGGTGCCCGTGACCTGAAGCCACAACACATCCAAGTGTTCGAAATCTAGAGTGGGTGCGGGAAGGTCAGCTCGCTCTTGGGCGCGCGTAACCAGCATGTCGAGATTGATGAGATTCGAAACCATAGGTCCAATGATGCTAAAAACGGTGCGTAGGTTTCGTCTAGTTTCGACGACGGCGCAAGAAGCCCACCATGAAGAGCCCAAAGAAAGCCGGTTCAAGGAGGCCGGGCGCGCTGCAACCGCCCTCTTGTCCAGCCGAGGGACTCACGAGGCCGGGAAAGTCGTTAACGACCTCCTGCTTGCCTTCGTCGATATACGGGTCGGTCACAACCGGGTTATCCACATCGCCTTCGATGGGGTCGACGGCGCATTCCTTGTTGATACAGCCACTCTCGCAGACCTCAGAGGCCGCCAAAGTGCCGCCAACGCAATCCACTCGGTTGATGTTATCGATGCAGTAGGAACCGTCAGCAATGTCAGCACAGGCGTCTGCGGTCGGCTCAACGCCACCCACGCACGCACCATCAACACAGGAACCGCCACACAGCTCATCGGCAGCCGAATATTCATCGACGCATTGCACTCGGGTCGCGGCATCAAAACAGTAAGCGCCGTCCGCCTTCAGTGAACAGAAACGGTCATAATCTGTGACAGGTTGGACGGCCGGTCCACCGCAGGTGCCGGTCGAAACCACCAACTGGATATCGTCGCCGTAATAGAACTCGAACATGTCCGGGTATTTTACACCGGTATTTGCGAGGCAGGTTTCGCCGTTTTGCGACGCACAGCCACGATTTGCGGGATTCCCATTACAATCCGCGGGCACAAATCCGAGCGCCGTAAGCTCGATATCACAATTGGATTTGCCCCAATTATAGGTGACCCATTTTTCTGTGTTGGTGCCGTCAGCACCGCCGTTGCCCTGGCATGAAGAAATCGGATCATTCACATCAGGATTCGGAGGTTTCGCGCCCGCCACGTAAAAGGGTGCGATGATGCGATCCTTCCAGGTCAGGTATTGCCCCTTGGTTTCCGAAGCAGCCCGCTTATGCAGCGCACTTGGGCCATTGGGCACATGAGCGCAGCTGTAGACCTGGTCGCTCTGAGAGTTCGACACGGAAGTCGCGCCAGCAACAAAGAGTTTGTAGTAGATGAAACCTCGAGCCTGAACGGCTTGAGCTTTAAGGGCCTCGTAAGGCGCGTTCCCGTTTTCACACGCGACCACGCCCGGAATATAGTCGGCTTCGATGTCGACCATTCCCACGCCGTCGACCATCACCATGCACGGTGCCTCAAGGTTAAACACACGTGTGTTAAACCCGGGAAGGTCCGAGGGGTCTTCGGTCATGACAGGCTCGCCGCACGCCGAAGCGAGGAGCAAACCTGTCACAGAAATAAGGGGAAATTGTTTCATCATAGAGTCACCAAAAGTGTGCAGACGACTATGACAAAACTGGGGGTGGAAAGCCACTGCTGCAAAGTCGGGCCGGAAGCCAGATTATTTCAGCAAGCCACAATCGACGCCAGCTTGTGGGCCGCCTTCTTCGAAGGCCGTGATCGTCCAATCGCCCCATGATCGCTCATTGGCTGGGCGATCGCGCTGAAGCACATATCGGTACACAGCGCAGAGCTTGGTTTTTTCGCTGAACTGGTTACCCGTCGATCGTGGTGCGCAGGTGAACCCTTCGAAAGACTCGGTCTCAAGCTCGTCCTGCATTTCCTTTGAAATACTGGTCATGGCCCGAGGAGTGACTCCACCAATCGTCTTGATTTTGGCGGCGAGCGCCTTCTTTGCGATGCCGATTTCTTTGTTCGAACGAAGGCCAGAAGGACATGCCTTTCCGGCAGCAAAGGTCGCCATCTCAAGGTAACGCTGCTGCTCACGAAGCTCGGCATATTTTCCGCGCATGTCGCTGACTTTGTTCAAAAGGTCTTCGACTTCCACGCCGAACTTCTTTTGCATCGTCCCAACGAGTGCGTCGTTGCCTTTGGCGCGCTTCTTCAGATTGCGCCATTCGTCTTCGATATCGGCTGTGCGTTCGATCTCGGCACCAAGAGCTTCGTTTTCGTCGGCGAATTTCTGAAACGCGTCGGTCTCAACTTCCGCTTTGATTTCAAAAGCATCCGAGATTTTCCGGTCCAGTCGAGCAGCTTCACGAATCTGATCACCCAATTTGGGAATCATCCCGCCCAAACGAAGGCTGTGATCCTCAAGCCATGGTTCGGCGCGAGCGGCCCATGCGTTGCCAATCGCCTGATTCTGCTGATCATCGTTGGTCAGACACGAATCAAGTTTTCGGTACTCAAGTTTATCGCGCTCGGCGACAAAACAGGCGCTTGCGTCTTTGTATTTGGATTTCGTTTCGTTCAGCGCGGCCACCCGATCCGGGTGTTTGCCCAAAAACGACGTGAGCTCCGGCAGGCCGTAGGCCCCCACATTATTCATATGGTCGTCGTAGTCAGAACAGTACGCGCGCCATTCTTCGTCCAGGAACGTTGGAAACGAACCTTCACGGCAGTAATTTGGGGAACCACAGCTCAGCTGGGTAGCTCCAAGGACGACCAACAAACTCAATACTAATTTTTTCATTTCCAACTCGGAATCCAGCGAAGTTCGTCCTGAGGAATCACTCCCTCAGAGACCAAACGAATGGCGATGTCTCTCAGTGTCACTATGCCAGCCTCGGCTGCGGCTTCGCGCAATCCTTCGATCGACTCGCGGCCGGCAATTTGACGTCGAATACGTGCTTGTACAGGAAGGAACTCGGTCACAGCAATGCGACCTCGCGTCCCTCGTTCTCCGCAGGCATCGCAACCTTGTCCCTTAAACGCCGAGATATCGGGAAGTTCATCGTCAAAGAAGTCTTCGATGATCTCAGAATCCAGGGCAGCTTCTTGTCGACACTCGGGGCAGACACGCTTGACAAGGCGCTGTGCGACGATGCCCACGAGTTCAGTGGCGATGGCATCGGCATCGACTCCAAAATCGCGTAGGCCTCGGATCCCGTCGACGGCGTCTTTTCCAAAGACGGTACCGAGCACCAAATGACCGGCCTGACTCGCTTTGAAGGCCCAGGCGGCGATTTCGGGTGTGTTGATATCACCCACCAGCAACACATCGGCATCGTCGCCCATGGCGGCCTCGATCGCATTTGCGACGCCAAAACCCTGGCGTGGATCGACCTTGACCTGATGCACACCTGCAACGGCGTAACTCACCGGGTTTTCGACCGACAAAACCTTGCGGGATCGGTCACCACTCAACGCATGAACTGCAGCGTAAAGGGTCGTGGACTTGCCTGAGCCCGTGGGCCCGGCGACCAAGAATACGCCGCTCCGGCGAGTCAACGTGTGGCGAAGTTCACGCGCCACGGGCAGGTCGAAACCGAGCTCACCGATCGTCAGAATTCGCTCATCCTGCGGCAACAGGCGCAAGGTCACGGTCTCGCCAAAATTCGTAGGCTGCGTGCGGGCGCGAATATCGTAGATTTTGCCATCCACGCGTCGCTGAAAATGTCCCATTTGTGGGCGTCGTTTTTCGCCGCCATCCATGCGTCCGCTGATCTTGACCAGGTGCACCACGCCGCCCATTTGTTTGGGTGTCAGCGTGGCATCGCGCTCCTCCATATCGCCGTCGATTCGAAATCGTAGACGCACGTCCTGTTCGTAACGCTCAAAATGGATATCGCTCGCGCGCGCATTGACCGCGGCAACGATAAGCTTTTCGAAAAACGAGATCGTCTCGGCGTCGAAGCTGCCCGTCGTATCCTGAGCGATCGCTGTGGAAGCAGTCGCTCCGACCTCGCTCGCCTGGGACAACCCACGTTCGCGCCCTTCCAGAGAATGAAGAACGATCTGAAAATCAGTCGGCGTCGTAAGATGCAGCCTGATCGCAATCAATCCCATCGCCTGTGAAAGCGCGGGGCCATCGGCGTAGGGATCCGTCGTGATCACCTGCAGCAGCCCATCACGGTGCGCGAAAGGCATGATTCGATTATGCGTCAAAAATGCCGGCGGATAAGTCGTGTGCAGGGTTCGGTCGAAGTCGCGCAGAACGTCTCCCGCCGCCAGCACACTCATGCCGTTTTGTTTGGCGAGCGCGGCGTAGATGTCAGCTTCTTGAACGTATCGCCCTTCAAGCAAAGCCTCACCCAGACGTAGGCCTTTTGCGTCGGCTTCCATCGCTGCCATTTCCACTTCGGCACGATCGATGACGCCCATCTCTACGAGGATATCGCCGAGCAAGGGTTTGACCGCGAGGTCCCCAAGGATCTCTTCTTTGAACGCCTTTTCAGAATAACGACGCAGACGGACCAATTTCTGACTTTTTCCGTCATCGATCGGTGCCACAAGCACGCCCTGCATTCCAAGGCGTTTCGCCAGGCGCTGAGGCAATTCACGCATACTCGCCGACACCAAGATCGCGTCGTACGGAGCGTTGGCCGCGTATTGTTTTAAGGTATTGCCGTAGAGGATCTGCACGTTTTTGCAGCCGCTGGCTTTCAAATTACGAGCCGCAATTTTCGCCATGGCATCGTCGCGCTCAACCGTGAACACGGCCGTGACCATCTTGGACAAGATGGCGGGAACGTAGCCACTTGCGGTCCCCACATGCAAAACGTTCGCATCGGGCTTGAGTCCCAAGGCGGTGATCATTTTGCCAACAACTTCCGGTGGATCGATGGGTCCGTCAGACTCGAAGTCTTTTCGGCGAATCTGACTCATCGCTTTCAGAACCGCCGGATCTGAGACGCCCCGTTTTCGCAACCATTCTATCCCATGTTCCGTCATGGCCATCCTCGGCAATCAACTGAAGCGATTCGTGTGGGTTTTTCCTAGTCGTCGAACGAGCGGGAAGCAATAGAAACCGTTGGCCTGAATACGAAAAAAGGCGGGAAGTCCCGCCTGATCCGTTCAAAAACACATTTTTCTACTGATTCTTGAGCCGATCGATGATTCGAGCCTTGGCATCCATATGATGCTCTTCCAGCTGAAGATCGGGTCCCGGCGATTTCTTGAAGGCTTCGATGAGTTGTTTCTCCATCATCGCAAGTTTCAAGCGCGCATCTTGATCGGCACCAAGCGCAAAGCTCAAGATGTGATCGTCACGCTCACTTAGACCATGAGCCATTCGAAGGGCTTTCTCCTCTTCTGGCGTCAACGCCGCAAGATCTTGAGTCCGTTCGATTACAGTTGTTGGGGCTGCCTGTGAGCCATGTCGCTTTTTATGTTCAGTCAAAGCACTAACCTCCCGACTTGTCCTGCCACGCGCCGCAAGCCGACGGAAAAGGGAATCTACGAAAAATTTATACTGCGGTGGCACGTGTCCGTCACCAACGCCCTACCTTTATAGGACAGCGTGATCCCGGTAGCAAACTTTTTGGGGCATTTTCGTCAATCCGCATGAACACTGGGCCTGCACGCCCAACCATCGAATACCCGCATGAATAAAGGCTAATCGGGCTTGGCTTTCCGGCCTTCGCGCGAACGCCACAGCCAAAACAACAA
>JBFFMO010000243.1:0-6415 GCA_041554035.1 Allomicrovenator sp.
GGATCAGGCAACCAGGAAGGTACTGATCGTCATCGATGCCGATGCCAGCGGCAATCGCTATACCTTTTCCCAAAGAGAAAGTGCATTCCTTTCCGTGAAGGTATTCGGCCGTCTGCCTGCCAGGCTCGAAAGAGGTCTCCTGCGCTGTAGTTTTCTCCATGAAGTCCTCGGAAAATCTTCCTATCCGAGCCTACGCCAGAGTATTCCGTGGATAAAAAACGAAGGCGTTTTCCGTAGCCGATCAGGTCATCGGGAGTCCAATGAGGTTTGGCGACGAGCCGGGCCAATTCGACAATGAGCCCTGATGAAATCCGGCTGGCAGCCTTATCCAAATGGGACATCACTCTCTGGTAATTGTTGTCCCTCATCACGGTGTCTCGTGAGAGCGTGTGTTCAAGATAACGTGATTTGACCTTAAAGCCGATGTAGCGAAAACGATGAGCCCGCGCTGGATCCAGGACATTCTCGGCGATCTTGGTTGACGCGATGGTCAGTCCTCGATTGAAAAACTCGTATTCGGGTTCATCGTGGAATGCGATGACGAATTCGGTTCCAGGCTCCGGGGTTAAATGCGCGCCCCCCACTCCACTGACTTCAAACTCTTCGTTGATGAGCTCGGACGTGTCGGACTCTCGATCTTCGAAATAAATCTCGGTCTCGGAATATTTGCACCATTTCTTGAGCGTACGGCGCACTTGCTGGGTCGCGTCTAGATAGGCGCTGCGATCACCTTTCAAAAACAGCGTGATTTGAGTGCCCTCGATTGGGTTTTCAAGCTGTGTTTTCGAGAAAGTACGATCAGCATGAAAGAGCACCTCCCAATATTCGCCGCCCCGCCCCGTGTGCAGCAGGACGCCCTCGGGTTTGAGCGCAAAAATCGAGACAAAACCAATGCCGAATTTGCCAATCTTTGTGAGATCTCCCGATTTTGAAGAGGCGAAAAGTTTGGTCAACTGATTGTCGATGATGTTCTCGTCCATGCCATCGCCGAAATCGTCGATATGCAGGGCGATCGTGCCGTCGTAGCCGTCGCCGGGCAGGTATTCGGTCCAGACGTCGATGCGCGTCGTGCCAGCATCAAGACAGTTCTGCACGAGTTCTCGAACGCAATCCCATTGATTGGCAAATTGGGTGACAAGGTTATCAACCACCCCGTCTGAGGAGACGGTTTGCAGTGAGTGTTGGGCGTCGATCGTCATATTTCTGCCTGCTGGTGTTCTACGGCTTGCCAGCCACGAATCAGAATTTCAACTAAACGCCGTAGACCACGTTGCGGGTGCCACGCGTCTCGGCAAAAGCACGGACGTTGGTGACCATGGCATGTGGGCAGACGAATTTGCGGTCTTTAAAGACCCGGTAACCAAGCTTGGCGGCGACTTGCGTGTACGTCGCACGCGTCTTTTCGTCGGTCTGAGGCGCAAGCGGGTCGTTGTTGCGAGTCGCTTCGACATCAACGGCAGCCATATCCAAGCCAAAGGTCGCAACAAAGCCGTCTGGAGTCATTTCCATCCCATCAGGTGCTTGCATCCAATCCAGAAAAAACGGGCCGACTGTGCCTTTGATGACCCGCTCCACCTGTAGGCCTGCCATGGAAGCCAATTTCACGAACATGAATTCGGCATCAAGCGACGTGAATTGATAAATCAAGGCGTGGAAATTATCGGACTGGCTGGCCAGATCTCGACCATCGACCGAGGCGACGGCAGCATCACCGTGCTGGGCGAGATCGATCGAATAACGAACAAAAACCCCGGAAGCGTCCAATTTGTCCAAAACGACGTGAAAATGGGCCAACCCTCGATCGCGATCAACACGTCTGACGACCACATTCATCGAGCCCAAAGGCACCGTCTGTGTGCCGTTAATCTGAGTGTAGTAGTCGTATCGGGCAAGATTTCTTGAATGGGCCGAATTGGGGTGTTGCTCAGCTTTGATGACCATGGCCGAACGTGATCCAAGGCTCACGATCTGTTTGGGGGCCAGAGTGATATCGGTCTGGGCGCGGGTCCACTCTTTGTAGGTCGGCAGGCCGGTTCGCTCGTCAATATCGAGCCCCTTATAGAGCCCGCGATGAACATCAGAGGAAAAAACCCCGGCGTGTTCAGACAGCGCGCGCCCATCCGGATAATGTGAATTCAGGCGCGCAGATCGCATGATTTTGCGAAAATTCTCGATGTAGGCTTCGGCCTGGGGGTCGGCCAAATTCCGTGAGGGGATCTGGGTTCCGGGAAGAATCTCGGTCATGAGCTTTTGACTTCTTCGGGGATATGAAACTCGACCTCATCGTCGAATTCTTCGAGCGCATCGATCTGACTTGCAAGGGCCGAGGTCAGAGCGTGTTCGACGTCGAGTTCGTCGAAGGATTCGTTGAAAGCCAGATTTTGCGACAAGGCCAACTCGGTCTCTTCGTCGTAGAGGTCCAAATCGCCGATCATGGTGTCGACGTTTTCGCGGAAGTAGGCCTGAGTCTCGACCACAAATTGGGTCGTGAGGTTCAACGACTCGGTCATGGCATCAAGGGACTGCTTCAACTCAAGGACGACGTTCGCCGCGTCTGCGGCCGCGCCAATCGCCTGAATTTGGCCCGCGACAAGATCGAGTTTTTCGCTGGCCGCCGTGACGTAGCGAGTGATGTCGGACTGCAGGTGGGCGATCGTCTCGACGAGTTGCCGCGTGTTCTTCTTGAGTGCGGCGAGTCGGTTTTCGGCGGTGCTGTAGAGCTTGAGCTTGGTGGTGTGTTCGGCCAGCAACCGACGAATGCGATCGAGCTTGGCGTTGAGTTCGCGTTCGTGGCTGGTCGAGGGTTCGGCCAGCAGAAGCTCACCTTCGATCTCGATTTTTGCGTCGCGCAGTTCCAAAACGCGGGCTGCCGCGGTTTCTTCGTTTTGCGCGGACTCGATGATTTTCCGATTGAGTCGGTCGATCTCGTCGTAGAGGTCGATCTTTGATGCATCGAGTCGGTCCGCAAAGTCGGCGGCTTCTCTTAATCGCATCGAGCTCATTTCAAATTGGCGACGAAGCAGGTCTTCGATCGATCGACGTGTGGTTGCGCTGCTCTTGACCCACGGGAGCCACGTGAACATGTCGGCAAGTTTGTTGCGTTGGCCTTGTCTGGACTTCTGGAGTTCTTGCGAAAGTTGGCGGAGCCGGTCCATCTCTTGGACCAGCGCTGACTGCAGATCGGAATTCCGCTGATGCATACGCGTCAGCTCGTCGACCTGCTCGTTCTGCCGCAGGCGCTCGCCGCCAATGAGCTCCTCGAGTGAGCGCACAGAAATGGCTTCACCCGAATAGGTGACGGTTTGCTCAAAAAGTTCGCTCTTGTACGCCATAAGGAGCCATTGGGATCGGAGGGTCACACCGTATCACAGCGTGCTCATGTTTGAACACGGATCGAACCAATCGTTGGTCAGGAGCCGGGCGGCCGATTTAGTTTCGACGCGACTGCCGCAAGGACTTTGCGTGGGGTGAGACGAGCAGAGAATACGCCCAATTGATTCACCAAACCGTGAACTCTGAGCGTCTTGCCTTGATTCATGGCGCGATAAGCGTCGATCGCGACGTCCATGCTGGTTGCGACGCCTGGCCTTTGAAAGAGCCTCGACGAATCGTTGCCGGCAATCGCGGCAAATTCAGTGTGCGTCGCGCCGGGACAATGCGCAGTAACCGAGACCCCGGTTCCGTGGAGTTCTCCGGCGAGGCCTTCGGTGAAGGTGACGACAAAGGCTTTCGTGGCGTAATAGGTGGACATGAAGGGGCCACCCTGAAATGCAGCGGTGGACGCAATATTAAGCACCCTTCCCGTCTTTCGCTCGATCATGGCTGGCAGATAGAGTCGCGTCAGATGCACCAGCGTGTTCACGTTGACCTGTATCTGCGCCATTTCGCGGGTTTCATCGAGCTCCCAGAACTTCCCGGTGGTGCCAAGGCCCGCGTTGTTGACCAAAAAGTCCACCTGAACACCAGCGGCTTGAGTCGCCTCAAAGATCGCGCGTGGTGATGCGGGATCCGCCAGATCTGCGGGGATCACAAGGACATCGATACCATGTTTGGTTTTGAGTTCGTCGGCGAGCTGGTCCAGACGGTCTTGTCTCCTCGCGACGATCACGAGGTTGTGTTTGTCGGCAGCAAAAAGCGACGCCAGGTCGGCGCCGATGCCTGCAGATGCTCCTGTGATCAACGCCGTTCCCATATCAACCTTCCTTGGCTTCGCTCTCAGTTTCTTCTTCGCGAAGGCGAATCGGCGATTCGTTCTCGGGGAATTTCCCGCCTTTTCCGGCGTAGAATTTCCGGGCTTCGTCCATCACGTGTTTGGCGCCAAGGGACGGGTCGATCACGGGCCCCAGGCCGCCAGTCTTGGTTTTGTAGTCCAAGAAGCCCAAGACAATCCCGACGTTGGCGGCTTTAGCGATATGGTAAAATCCACTTTTCCAGTACTCGACCGGTCCGCGCGTGCCTTCTGGAGCCAACGCCAACATCATGTCTCCATCCCAATCATTGATGATGTCCGCCATGGCCTGAACGGAATTCGAACGCTTTGATCGAACAACCGGAATGCCACCCAGCGCCTTGAACATGATCCCTGCGGGTCCCTCAAAAAGCGTGTGTTTTCCGACCCAATGCAGCTTAAAACCCATGGATTGGGACACGCCGACCGTCAGAGGCAAATCCCAATTCGACGTGTGCGGCCAAGCGATGACCACGTATTTGCCCTTGGGCACGTCGCCGGTCACTTTCCATCCTTGGCTCTTAAACCATGCACTAGACAGCGTTCTAAAAAGTCCCATACAACCTCCGAGGCGCGCAGGATTTATCAAAAACACTAATTTGTCACGGGCGCGCACAAAAACATGTGCGTCCGACGACTAATCAATCAACGGAGGAATGCCATGCCATGGAAGTTCTTAGTGTTGATGATGAGTCTAAGTGGATGTGTTTACACGGAGCTACCCCAAGAGCCTCTAGCGGACACCAATCTGGGGTCACCCGTGCCCGACGACATTTTTGACGACGGAATGGCCGGAGATTTTTTTCTGGGCCAATCCCTCTTTGAGCGTGAGTGGTCCCCCGCGGAGGTGGGGCCGGTTTTCAACGCTTCGTCGTGCGCCGAGTGCCACGCTGCCGCTGGCCGGGCGCCTGCAGCGAGTGTGGGATTGCTGTTTCGGCTGTCGGCGGCCCCTGAGAGCGATGAGCCTGAGCCGATGTATGGCAGTCAATTGCAGCCTCGCGGATTGAGAAATGCGCCGGGCGAAGGCCGAGTCGTCGTGACCCACGAGGATGTCGTCGGTGTTTATGACGATGAAACCCCGTACGTGTTGAGACGTCCTCGCTACCAGATCGTCGAACTCGGGTACGGGCCCGTCTCCGAGACGATGGTGATGTCGCCGCGACTTGCCCAACAAATACCTGGTTTGGGATTGCTCGAGGCCATCGATGAAGCGGAAATCTTGGCTCTGGCCGACCCGCAAGACCTTGATGGCGATGGGATTTCTGGCCGAGCGAATGTGGTTTTTGACGTCGTCACGGGCCGCGAGACTCTGGGGCGTTTTGGCTGGAAGGCCGGACAGCCTTCGCTGCGACAACAAAATGCTGCGGCATTTATGGGAGACCTGGGCATGACCTCCGCTCTTTTTGTGGATGGCCCATGCACTGCCGATCAAGCTTCCTGTTGGGACGCGATGTTCGATCCAGGCAACGAGCTTAGTGAATCAGACCTCGACTCAGTGACACGATTCACGCAGTTATTGATGCCTGCAGCCACAGCAGACCTGGCCGAGCACCCTGGCTACCCGGTCTTTAACGAGGTCGGCTGTGCCTCGTGTCATGTCGAAAAATGGACCACCGGTGCCCACGAAATCGCAGAACTTTCTGGACAAGTCATCCGGCCGTTTACGGACCTCTTGCTGCACGATATGGGCGAGGACTTGGCGGATCATCGGCCCGAAGGCATCGCGACCGGGATGGAGTGGCGGACCCCGCCTCTTTGGGGGATTGGGTCGCTTTTCGAGGTGAATGGGCATCAGGATTTGATGCATGACGGTCGGGCAAAAAATGTCGAAGAAGCCATTCTTTGGCATGGCGGTGAGGGCGCGGCGGCGGCGGAGGCCTTTAAGGCGCTCTCCGCAAATGACCGTGCGCGGTTGATTGCGTTTGTGAATCTCCTTTAGAGTTGACGCGGGCAAGACACAGCCGGGCTGGAGCCCGGCGGACCAGACACAGCCGGGCTGGAGCCCGGCGGACCAGACACAGCCGGGCTGGAGCCCGGCGGACCAATCACAGGCATGAAGCAGAGAGCAAAAGATGGGACTTTATGTAGTGGATGTTGAGTCCGACGGGCCCGCGCCTGGTTTGTATTCGATGGTTTGTTTTGGCGCGGTAAAACTCAGCGACGCGCTGGACCAGACCTTCTACGGCC
>JBFFMO010000244.1:0-6414 GCA_041554035.1 Allomicrovenator sp.
CCTGCCCGGTCCGGTCGATGCTCAACCAATCCCCCTGGTGAACAACGCCGATTGGATGAAGCCATGGAGCTTCATCGACTTCCTGCGGGACGTGGGTAAACACTTCCGCGTCGGTGCGATGCTCGGCAAGGATTCGGTCAAGACTCGCCTGGAAGAGCGTGAGCAAGGCCTGTCGTACACGGAATTCAGCTACATGCTGATTCAGGGATACGACTTTTTGCATCTTCTGCGCGAAATGGACTGCCAGCTGCAAATCGGTGGGTCGGATCAATGGGGCAATATCACGGCCGGGACGGACTTGATCCGCCGCGTCGAGAATAAACCCGCCTTTGGCCTCACCTTCCCTCTCATCACCTCGTCCACGGGGCAGAAGCTCGGAAAGACCGAGAAAGGCGCTACGTGGCTTTCTGGCGAGCGTACGAGCCCGTACGAGTTCTACCAGTACTGGGTGAATCGGGATGACGCCGATGTGATCGATCTTTTTAAGAAGTTCACCTTCATGTCGAACGAGGACATCGCCGAGCAAGCTGGCATCATCGAGCGCGGCGAGAACCGCGGCGATGTTCAGCGCCTGCTCGCCCACGAAGTCACATGGTTAGTGCACGGCAAGAACGAAGCCGACAAGGCCGTGCGCGCCAGCAAGATGTTATTTGGCGAGGCGATCTCGGACCTTTCGGACAAGGAACTGGAGTCGATCTTTTCGTCCGTTCCGTCCACAGACATCACAAACGCTGAACTTCAAAGCGGAATCCCGGTCATCGACCTCTTTGTCACGGCCGGTTTGGTCAAGAGCAAGGGCGAAGGACGCCGACTTTTGGAGCAAGGCGGCGTCTACGTGAATAATCTTCGCATCGACGCCCTGGACCATGTTGTGGGGACGCAAGACCTTGCCAGTGAAACGAAACTTGTGCTTCGAGCAGGCAAGAAGAAGTACGTCGTGGTTTCGGTAAGCTAAAAAATGCGCCTTAGGGCTAGAAATATCGTTGACAGGCTAAGCCAGCCTCTATAAAAAGCTGTTCCTCGACGGGTTGAGACCTTAGACATCTCAACCAGTGAATCGAGCCGTTAGCTCAGTTGGTAGAGCAGCGGACTTTTAATCCGCGGGTCGATGGTTCGAGCCCATCACGGCTCATGGTTACTTTGGCCCCTTCGTCTAACGGTTAGGACACCTGCCTTTCACGCAGGCGACACGGGTTCGAATCCCGTAGGGGTCATACAGAAAAGCCCACTCATTTGAGTGGGCTTTTCTCGTTCTTGCTCCAGGTCGTTCAGCCCACCCATACAGAAGGAGCAACATCAACGAACTTCATTTGTTGATGTCCTAAGCACAAAGCCCCGGTTATCGGTCAAAGCTTGAATTTGTTGCCAAGAAAACGACATTTCGAACAAATCAAAACAATATCAACAGGATAAGAACGGGTCATTTCAACCAAGGTGGTCAATCTGGTGCATTGACAGGCATAGCCTAAATCGATTCTGGTAGGGTCATCTAAGATATTTCCTCAAATCAAGGGGGGGAGAATGAAAAACCTACTTTTTATAATCTTTGCGTTCGGCACATTTTCTGGCTGCAATGAATCCGCAGATCGTTGCCTGAACGACGAGCCGCCGCAGGAAGAGTGTTGCGCGAGTGATCCAAAGTATTGTGCGAACGATACGGACGCTGCCACTGATGCCGGAACAGACATCGACAACGAGGATGCGACGGTGGATACCTCGATGGCGTGTGACCCAGCGTGCACGACCGGCGTGTGTGATACTTCGAGCAAGATTTGTGTGGGATGCCTCAGCAACACCGATTGTTCAGGCTCCAAAGCGTTTTGCGACACCGACACCAACACGTGTGTAGCCTGTGTCGGCGATACGGATTGTGTCGGAGATTCGGTCTGTTCGGCAGACAAAACCTGCGTGGGATGTGTCGATAGTGATGACTGCTCCGGCGGTACAGCCGTGTGTGATGTCGCCAACAACACCTGTGTAGGCTGTCTGGACGACACCAATTGTGCCAGCACCGTCTGTGATGCAGCCACCAAGAGCTGCATTGATTGCCACGACGGCAAAGGCTGTGTCGGGGATCTGCTGTGCAAGGTGAACGCGGCGGATACCGACGCAAACGCGTGTGTGGCGTGTCTTGCGGACACCGACTGCACGACGGCGGACGCCGCCAAATGTGACATGACCTCCAATGCGTGTGTCGGATGCACGGATAAGGCCCAGTGCAGCCATATCACGGACGCAAATCAGTGTTCGAACGGCAAGTGCGTGGAGTGCACCACGGCCACCGAAGACGTGGACTGCTTGGTCGGGAACGACATATTCGCTTGCGATATCTCGACCAACACCTGTTCGGACATCATCAAAGGCAGTCAGTATACATGCGGTGAGTGCGTCAGTTCAACCAGTTGTGGGCCTGACTACGCGTGTGTACCTACAAGTTTCGCTGGGACCGACGCCGGGGATTATTGCGTAAAGGTGTACGACAACACGACCTGCCCTAGTCCCTATGGACCAATCGAATCAACCCGAAATGATGTTAATGGGATGTCCGTTGACGTGTGCATGATTCGTGAAACGATCACCAGTTGCGCTGCGTATAATCAATATGAAGATATCTGTACGAATACTCCCGCGGCATGTGACAATGCTGTTGGAAGTTTTTGTAAGCAGTTTGGTGGCTCAACCCGGCGGTGCACTTATGCCTGTGTTAGTGGAGCCGACTGTAAAACGGGTGTGATGTGTAAGACTATTGGAAGCGGCAGTTTTTGCGGCGCAACAGGCGACTGAACATCGCCCGGCGAGCCCGGCGACCTCTCATTTGGTCGACGGACGTCTGCACAACCATGCCATTCAGGCAAACGAGCCTGAACACCAGTGGGGTGATGCGCAACACGCCCGCCCCTACTTCGCTGTTCGTGATGAGCACACCACTCTGCACGACGTCATCGACGCGAACCTCGCCCGAGACCCGAGGGAACACAACCTTCATGAACATCTTGGTGTCTGTTATCGCGAAGCTTGACCGCTTCAAGTCAATCTCCTGCTCACCCAGCACTGGCAACAATGTCTCGGCCAACTGGAAGTTGTCCAAGCGACGGTATCGGTTCGACAGAAACGCACGAGCCTTTCCGTCTAAGGTCCGAACCATTCGTTGCTCTGACTCCCTTTGGAATAGGGTGTTGATATCCCGCTCCAGACAGTCGGGGTGATCGTCCAACATTCTGGCGTAGAATTTCTAGGGGATGCCCAGCCGGGTCGAGAGTTGCCGATGAGCGTGGGCGGTGAGTTCGAAGCTCTCATCGACTCGGCTGCCAATCTCGATGCATTTTGCGTCTTGGTTTGTGAAGTCCACACGCATTGCCTCCGTCGACGCCACGAAGTCACGCTTGTCCTGTTCATGCCGGGTGAGCTCGGCGGCGAGTTGGTTCAAGGTGAGATGGTGTTTCATAATCTTCTCCTTAGTGGCGCTGTTTCCAGCGTTTTTCCAGTTTTCGTTGAATGATTGGAATCAGGTGTTTCGCTACCTCCAGCGCGAGCGTGGCGAGCACGCGCAGAGATGTCTGGCCGACCAAGTTTCGGGCGTTCATGTTTCCTCCTTAATTTTGGTGTCGAATGAAGCTCAGGCTGCTCGGGATTGAGCGACCTTCGCGAGAACCGTGGCTCGCCGTTCGTCGTTTGAGAGCGCGTGAAGCCGGTCACGCACCTGACTTAGGCGCAGACTGGACAGTTCTTTCCAGGCGTTTACTTCGTAAACTTCTACGAGGTAATCGCTGAACCCCTCTAACGTTTTTGGATCAAGCTCGGTCTGCTGAAATTCACCTCGTCATTGGGTGCCACGTGCGCTTGCCTATGACTACGCAACCTTCCAAACTGCGGTCTCGTTGAAAACGATGACCCCTTGTCCATCCTTCGAGCCACACATGACCCACACGAAGTACCCTAAACTCCTTGCCCCACTCGACCTCGGCCACGTGGTGCTCAAAAACCGTGTCATGATGGGGTCGATGCATGTGGGCCTCGAAGACAGCCTCGGACCGTTGAACAAGCTTGGGGCCTACTTCGCCCGCCGTGCACGCGGTGGTGTGGGCCTCATGGTCACGGGCGGGATCGCTCCCAATATCGCCGGTTGGACCAAGCCGTTTGCGGCCACGATGAACAACAAAATCGAGATGTTCAAGCACCGCACCGTCACCGATGCCGTGCACGCCGAAGGCGGCCGCATCGCGATGCAGATCCTGCACACCGGGCGCTACGCCTACCATCCGTTCCAGGTCGCGCCGAGCCGGATCAAGGCCCCCATTAACCCGTTCACGCCGTTTGCGCTCAGCAAACGTGGGGTGCTCAGCACGATCCGCGACTTCGCGAACGCCACCCGATTGGCCAAAGAAGCCGGTTACGACGGTGTCGAGATCATGGGGTCCGAAGGCTACCTCATCAATCAGTTCATCGTGTCGTCTACCACCAACCGCACCGACGAATGGGGCGGCAGCTACGAAAACCGCATCCGCTTCCCGGTCGAGGTCGTGCGAGCCTGTCGCGAGGCGGTCGGCAGCGACTTCATCATCATCTACCGACTTTCGATGCTCGACCTCGTGGCCGACGGCAGCACCTGGGACGAGGTCGTCCAGCTCGCCAAAGAAATCGAAAAGGCTGGTGCCACCATCATCAACACCGGCATCGGCTGGCACGAAGCGCGTGTCCCCACCATCGCCACGATGGTCCCGCGCGCAGGTTTCGCCTGGGTCACCAAACGCCTGATGGGCGAGGTGAATATTCCGCTCGTGACGTCCAACCGCATCAACATGCCGGACGTGGCCGAACACGTCCTCGCCGACGGCTGCGCTGACATGGTCAGCATGGCCCGCCCGTTCCTGGCCGACCCCGATTGGGTCGTCAAGGCCGAGGAAAATCGCGAAGACGAAATCAACACCTGCATCGGCTGCAACCAGGCCTGTCTGGACCACATCTTCCGCAACAAGCGATGCAGCTGCCTCGTCAACCCGTTCGCCTGCCACGAAACCGAGCTCATCGCCGCCCCAGTACGCGCCCGCAAACGTGTCGCGGTGGTCGGTGCTGGGCCTGCAGGCCTCGCCTGCGCCTGCACGGCTGCCGAACGCGGCCACGACGTCGTGCTCTTTGAACGCGAGGCCTCGATCGGCGGCCAGTTCAACATGGCCAAAAAAATCCCCGGCAAAGAAGAGTTCCACGAAACCCTGCGCTACTTCGCGCGCCGCATCGAGCTATCGGGCGTCGACCTGCGGTGTGGGACCACAGCCAGTGCCGCCGACTTACGTGAGTTCGACGAAGTGGTGGTCGCGACCGGCGTCATGCCCCGTAAACTCGCCCTGCCCGGCATCGATAACCCAAAGGTGTTGAGCTACATCGACGTGCTTCGCGGCGACGCCGAAGTCGGCGACCGTGTGGCGATCATTGGTGCGGGTGGCATCGGGTTCGACGTGGCCGAATTCCTGGCGGTAAAAGAGAGCTCCGCATTGCACACCGAAGAGTACATGGACGAATGGGGCGTGGACATGGCCCACGAGCACCGTGGCGGTCTCAAGCCACCAAAGCACCCTACTCCCGCCCGCCAGATCACGATGTGCCAGCGCTCAGCCGGCAAGCTTGGTGACGGCCTTGGCAAGACCACAGGCTGGATCCACCGCGCATCGCTCAAGAACCTCGACGTCGCCATGCTCGCCGAGTGCCAGTACGAACGCATCACCGACAAAGGCCTCGAACTCACCGTGAAAGGGCAACGACGCACACTCGAAGTCGACCACATCATCGTGTGCGCCGGGCAGCAATCCGACAACGCACTCGCGGACGCGCTGCGTCAATCTGGCGTCAAAAACGTGCACGTGATTGGTGGTGCAGAAGTCGCCGCCGAGCTAGACGCCAAGCGGGCCATCGACCAGGGCACGCGTCTGGCCGTGTCGCTCTAATGCCCAGAATCGCTAACAAAAACTGCGACCGATAACGTCCCGCAACTCCTCGACCAACACACTTCGGTCGGTCTTCAGGTCACGGCGCAAGTCGACAAAACACACCCGAATGCTCTGAAGGCCGACCGCGGGGCAGCTGTTGAGCAGCGCATCGTCGCTGCACGTCAATGGATCGCAGTCCTCTCGATCGAGCGGAACAATCTGCATGGTGAGGTTGTGCGCGTCGACATGGGAGATGTTGTACCAGTCAAAATCTTTGAAGCTGGTGTTGTAAGTGAATTCGGCCAGCGATTGCGAGCTGAACGGCGCGGGTCTGGACGGTCGAGGAGGATCACAAGATATCGGTCGCCTCGCATCGGACGCCGAAGCGCAGCGCCCGGACCATCGTCGAGGCTCGCGACCCTCTGCCAGGGTCGACAGGTCACGACTCTCTTCGCATGGACCATCGCCGGCAGACCCGCCGTAGTCGAAGAAA
>JBFFMO010000245.1:0-6404 GCA_041554035.1 Allomicrovenator sp.
CGCTTATGAAGCGCTAGAAACCGCGATTTCGAGCCTCGAAATCTCGCGCGGGCATTATCTGGCGGATGGCGTCGTCGTGTCGTCGTTTGTACCGATGCGGCCGATTCCTTTTAAAGTGGTCTTCATCACCGGTCTCGGTGAGCGCCAATTTCCGCGTTCAGACACCCAGTCGCCGCTCGATTTACGCTGGGCGCGTCCTGAGCGTTGGGACAACTTCTCGGTGCGTCGACAAGACGAGTACATGTTCCTCGAGACCCTGCAGTCGACCCGTGAGCGCCTGTATTTATCCTATGTGGCGCGCGACTCTCGCACGGGTGAAGAGCTTTTGCCCTCGTCCTTGGTGCGTGAGCTTGAGTTCATGCTGCGTCGGCATTACCTGTCGAAGGACGACGTCGAGGCGATCAAGCGTCGGCATCCGCTGCGTCGTTTCGATCCGCGATATTTTCCCGAAATGTTTGGGCAGGACGGCGAAAATAAGGCTATCGGAAGAAGTGTGCATCCCGAGGCGCTGCGCGAAGCCGAGGCCCTTTCGCACAAGGAAGAATGGAAGAAACAAAACTTCGCTTCGCCTCGCGAGGATGACCTGGACGGCCTTGATCCAAAGACATTTGGCGTGTTTCGAACCCTGCTCGGTTTACCGACGCTGCCTGAGCGAAAAGAAGAAGACGACGAACGTGTGAGCGTGTCGTTTTATCTGTTGAGGCGATTCCTGGAAAACCCGCTGCAGGGCGCAGCGGAATTCTATCTGCGGCTTCGGCGAGATGATGAACGAGACGTTTTCGAAATCGAGGACGAAGCGTTCAAAACGCCTTGGAGTCTGCGCCGTAACATGTTGCAGGAGATCTTTTTGTCGACCTGGCAGTCCAAAGAGGCATCCGACACGCGCGCCCTTCGACTTGAGGCCTACGCGACCCGAGCCGGGCGCGAGGAACTGCTGGGACGCGCACCAACCGGGCTTTTTGGAGACGCCGAGCGTCGCACCCATCACGCCTTGATGGACCGATGGCAGCTGGCTCTGGAGAACTCGGCGTTCTGGAAGTTACGCGATCTAGAAATCCACCATTTTGGACAAGCCGACGCCCAACCTCTGCCGGGTGTTCTTCATCGCCCGCTGCGACTCGCGATCCCACTTGGAATCGACACCACGCGCGAAGTCGACGTCACAGGCCGAACGCCCGCAATCCAACTCAAAGATCGCACCGTTGTGGTCTTGAGCACGACTCAACCTCGACAACCTTCGGAGCGAGACGAGGTCGACTTTTTCGAAGGTTTCATCGCATGGATTGTGATGTTGGCCGCGGGCGTGGCCGAAGTCGGTGCCTGGCGAGTGTTGGTGGTACGCGAGCGCAGCCACGGAAATCAGGTGGATATGCGTGATTTTGGGCCAGTCACACCTGACGCCGCCCGGAATTGGCTCATCGATCTGCTGGCCGAGATGCTCGCCGGTGTTCACGACTACCGGATGCCCGCAGAAGCCGTGTTCCTTAACGTCTTCAAGCGAATGCCCTTTGATCGGGCGCTCGAAAAGGTGAGTTATCGACGAGGAAACCCAGGCCCGGTGCGTGATGAAGACAGGTTCGATGCCCCACAAGGCCTCGACGACCTGATCGATCGACGTTTCGGTTTGTACTTTTCAACGGTCCGACGAGATTCGTACTAGCCGTGAGCCGTGAGCAGGGAGCAGTGAGCAGTGAGCAGTCTGCAGTCGATGCGGGGTGTCGGGTTTCTGGCAATCAGGTTTCGGGAGGCGCGACTTCGTGACCGGTACCGGGGCGAAAGCCACACATACGATACTGCGCTTGGTGCGCAGGCCCTATGGCCTGCGTGCGATTGGTCCACAGGACCACGCGTTTATTCAAATATATGAGACCCATAGGATGCACGTGTACCAAATGGCAGCGCTGACGCCCGGTCGATGGAACGACTAACTGCTCACCGCCTCACTGCTCACCGCTAGCTGGATTGCGACTGCCTGACGGTCACCAAGCACCAGCTCTGAAGAGCGATGACCGTCACCGTCCCGACAACATGTGATGAAGATCAGCGCCAGCCATATTAAGTCTCAGAGGTTAGAAATCTTAATCATTGGGGCTCCCTGACAGCGAATGGAACTACGTCCATGACTCCGTCGTCATGTAGCATATTACGACCCTTAAGCTTCAGGAATGAGTCGCCATCTGCAGACACAAAAATCCAGGTAGGACCTTCGCTTTTAAACATGGGGATGTTTTCAAACTTGATCTCCATGTTGACCCCGGTTCCACCACAGGAAATATGACCTTGCCTCCACCTCCAGCGGACAAAGTCACTCGTGGGACACTCGAGAGTCACAACCCTTCCAAGAAAGCTCTCATCCATTCGGATCAGAACGAATTCACCAGGCGCTCCAATAAGCGCGCCCTGCACTTTTCGCACATAGGCCTCTTCAGTCGCTGTGTATGGCCGTCGATATTCGCCGTTTTTAACAACCATCGTGAGACTTGGAGAAATATCGGAAAACGTTTGTAGATCCAAGATCTTGGCATCAGACAGATGAAGTACCTTTCCCTCCAGGTTTGGCGTTACGGCTTCGGCAGGCTCCACAAGCTCCCAGGAACTATCTTCTGAGACGTCGCAGCCAAAGCATAAAAGCGCACAGACATACATTAAGTGCCTGCCTGGCAAGACTTGATTTCCCATCATTAGCTCCTTTGAGTTGGTGCCAATTCGACCAATCGTCCACCCTAAGGACAATGAAAACATAGGGAAGTTCCCGTGCTTATCCAAAGCGCGTAACTGACACCTGGTCGGTCACATTAATGGGCCTTCGTGGATTGAGATTCAAACTCGTATGGCCTGTGGTGGTACGAAGGCCCTATTGCAATACGATGGGTCCGCAGGCCCTATATGCTATGGCCTGCAATGCGACTTGGGACTCGACTCTTAGCGTCGACGACGCCAGAACAGACCCATGATCAGAAGCAGACCAAAGCTGGGGTCGGCTCCAACCGCGCTACACGCCCGACCTTCGAAAAGAATCGGCTCCGACGCATCGCTGGGTGTGGCTGGGTTGGATGGGCTCAAACCATTATCAGGGTTCGTAGGGGTTCCAGTAGGGTCGGTTCCAGCAAAGGTTGTGCAACCGGCGACATCAAAGGTGCACTGACCCGAACACCCCAAAAATCCCCCGGTGTATCCCAGGGTCTGGCATGTGGTTGTTCCCAAATCACTGCCGTCACAATTCTCGCCGACATCACGGCTCAGGTTGCCGCAAAGCGCACCCGCCGTTTGTTGCCCGGTACACGCCGATGTAATCAGGCGACAGTCAGCTCCACATGAGATGGTTCCTCCCTCGAAACCAAGCACCTCACACGAAGCACCGGCGCGGTCCGTCCCATCACATTCTTCATCGTTTTGTTGGACGTTATTTCCACATCCCCCGCACACCGCGACGTTGAAAACACAACGATTGGTGCAGGTGAGATTTCCATCCCCAAGGTTCAAAGAACCGCACGAAGCGCCCTGAAGGTCTGAGCCTTCGCACTCTTCGTTGGCTTGCATCGTGCCATCGCCGCAGAAATTATCATCGGCGTCGTTCGGGTCGGTGTAGTTGCCACCTGGAGTCGCGCTTCCGGTCGTCCAGTTGCCGTTGGGATCGCCAAGCTCAACACCGTTTGAATAGCCGTCGCCGTCGCTGTCTTTGGCGGCCAGGTCGCGCCAGGTCAGATTGCCATTGGTCGTGTACGTGTAGGAATCAAATCCAAAGTCCGTAAGCCCCCCTGCGCTGGTATGGCAGGCATCACAACCAAACGCTGATCCATGCGGGAACTGCCCCACGCGGTTCGATCGCGCGTCTGCCGGACTCGGAAGGCTGAAAAGGAACGCGGTGATGAGGAGGAGCGTGTACTTCATGTTTTATATGTAGGTGCAAGTCGCAGGCCAACATACTAGGGAGTACATCAACCAAGACGACGGTTTAAGAAAACCGGACCACACCCTTTAAGGCTCTAGGATTCAGGGCGCGAACACAAACTAAATCGGCGACAGGGTCGCCGTTTGCATTGTGACGTGCACGCCTCAGATCGAAGTATCGAGGCCGCGATCAGGGTCAATCGACCCCGTTCTTGTTTAAGTAGACACTTTGCCTTAGAAACTCGGCAACCCGCTATGTGGAATCCTATGACACGCGTCACCTACATCATTGCTGCCATTGCCCTTGTCGCGGCCTTTTTCGGGTTGGGCGCAACGGACCCTGGGCTTGAGATTGGCTTCATTCCGTCATGGACGAACAGCACACCGGGTGAATTGTATACTTGGTTGGGGATCGTGTTCTTGATTCTGCCGGCTTCGTGGCTGTTTGGCCTCGGACTGCAACCCCAGCTCACCAAAATCTGCACCACGAGCGTCGAACGCATTCGAGCAGCACACGCGGCCAATCCGGCGGCGCTTTTGCTCGGCTTCTTCATCGTTGGATTGATTTTCGCGATGGCGGGTAATCGCCTTGTCCTGCACGGTTTCCCGTTCACGGACGACGAGTGGGCTGCGCGGTACGCCGGGCAACTCATGGCGATGGGACAACTCATGGAGCCCGTTCCGTCGTATTTCCCAGTCATGCCAAGGCTCTTCTTCTATCTGCACGATGGCATGATGACGGCATTCGACTGGCTCGGCGCGGTATGGCCATGGACGGTCGCCGAACTCACCTACTTGGGCAACGATTTTTTCGCGCTGATGGCTGCGGGCACATTCGCCGCTTTTGGCGCCCTCATCACTCGGCGCCTTGGACCAGTCTGGGCGGTTGTTGGTGTGGTGTTCCTGATGGTCTCGCCGATGGGCGCCTCTCTTTCCGTCACCACCCATGCCCATCTGATTTCCCGCGCGTTTCTATGTTTTTCGCTCCTGGCCTACCTGGCAGCGTCGGAAAAAAACCGTGCAGGGCTGTACTTTTTGACGGGACTGCTTGGTGGAATGGGGTGGATGACGCGACCGGCCGAGTCGACCATGTTGTGGTTGCCGCTGGCGGTATTGATCATTTTCGACGGTATTCGTAACCGTGATCGGCGCTTGGGGCTTGGGCTTTTTCTGCTCGGAGGAGCCATCCCGGTCGCTGTGTTTTTCGCTCACTCATTCGCTGTCACGGGCACACTTCTTCCGCCACGCATGGCCCCAAACGATTTGGCGGCTTGGACGAGCCATCATAAGCCCCCGTTCGAATTCCTAAAGTCATTCGAGATATTGAAGAGCCGTTTGGGCGCAAATATCTCCTATAATTTGTTCATGCTGACGATCTGGGCATTTGGGCCAGTAGCACTGGGTTTGGCGTGGTTGGGCGCGCGAACAGATCGTTTTACCAAAGCGCTGGCTTTGGGAATCCTGTGTGACCTCGCGCTGGGGATCCTCCACGACGACTACGGTTTGCACATGGTCGGCCCGATTCACTATTCGGAGACCATCATCCCGATCCTAATTCTGGTGATTCACGGATTGAATGAGGTGAAAAATCAGCTGAAGGCGCATGCGTTTGAACCCATGCCATGGCTCGCAACCATCATAACGGCATTGGTGCTCAGCAACGGCTTCTTCGCCACCCGTCATCTGCAGGCGCTCGAGAAACAGGGCCGCATTCACGACACGATCTACAGCTATTTTGACGATCCTAAATTCGACAATTCAATCGTCTTCGGACCTGAATATGGAACGGCTTGGCGACGTTTCCCCGAATTCCGAAAGACGGGTTCGTTTGTTTTTCAGTGGCGGCGAGTGGACCCTCGGCGGACAGAACGCGTCGTCTTCATGCACATGCCACGTAAAGACTTGTCGTTCGTCCAAAAAGTGCATGACGCCTATCCATCCCGAAACATATTCGTGATCCGACTTCAAGATGGCGCCCCGTACATGAGTGCCGAGCCTCTACCGCTCTAGCATTTCAGCCAAGCGCCCGTGCCGGATTGCCCACCACCTTCGCCCCAGCCGGCACATCCCGAATCACCACCGCACCCGCACCGACAATCGCGTTTGCTCCGATGCGAATACCCGGAATCACCACGGCGCCTGCGCCAACCCACGCCCCATCGCCCACCTCCACACCGCCGCATAACACCGCGCCGGGGCTGATATGGACGCCGTCGCCCACAACACAGTCATGTTCAACGATGCAGCGAGTATTCAAAATGGTGGCATGACCGACCCACGCGGCCGGATGAATCACGACCATCGGACAGACATGGGTACCAAGACCGATTTCGGCCGAGGGACTCACCCACGCGGTGGGATGAACCAAGGTCGGCAAATTCATGTGGTGCCTCAGTTCAAAAAACAGGCTCAGGCGGGCTGCGTTGTCTCCGATCGCGATCGTGGCATTGGGTCCAAAGGGCAATTCGCCACGTACCAAGGCAGCCTTAAAGGTGGCCTGGTCCATGTCGATC
>JBFFMO010000246.1:0-6392 GCA_041554035.1 Allomicrovenator sp.
GACCTCGACCTTCCCTGCTGAGCCCTTCGCCTTCACCCTCACGATTTCGCCGAGGGCTTTTTCTTTGACCCGCGCGATGAAATCTTTGGCAATTTTGAAGTTAACGTCGGCTTCCAGCATGCTCATGCGGATGTCTTTCAGCGCGTCGTCGATATTCTCTTCGGTCAGCTCGCGTTTGCCCTCGAGGCGATTTCGAACATCACGAAAACCTTTAGAAACCACATCAAACATACCCATGACTCGTACCTTTCCTTGGCGCGAAAAACGCGCAATTCCACATGTTCAGGCGACATTAAACGTCGCTCAAAGTCGATATTTTGGTGAGATTTGCTCCGTTAGCGCGAGGGAGGGGCGCGCTAACGATCCGTCAGGCCGGCTGCGAAAATAGGGGCGAGTGTAGGCTCTGTCAAGGCCGTGACTTCAGCGATCGATGGTGGGAAGCCCTCATGTCGCCCCAGAACACTAGGCCTCGAATTGAGGATCTTCAGGCATGTGCCGCAGACCCATCCAACCGATCGCTGCAACATGGCGAGCGACTGTTTCGACATCCAGAGTCTGGTTCTCAAGCCACCACTGTCCCGACAACGTAACCATGCCGATGAGCGCGTGCGCATAAACGGGTGCAACTTCGGTGCGTAGCCCAGCGGCTTTGAGCTGTTCAAAAAAGATGGCCCCGACGCGATCGGCGAGGTCGCTGATCACGCTGGGCATGCCGCGGCCCGCCATGGTCATGGGTGCATCGCGTGTAAGTACGGCAAATCCCTCGGGCTCGTCCTTGACGTACATGAGGAAGGCCAACACAGCGTTTTCAAAACGCTTTCTGGGGGATCCTTCGGAGATCTGATCGGCGATCCTCCGCACAAGAGCGTCCATCTCGCGGTCCACGATCACGGCGTAGAGGCCTTCTTTACCCCCAAAATGCTCATAGATGATGGGTTTGGAAACGCCCGCCACACGGGCGACTTCTTCGACAGATCCGCCGTTATATCCGTGTTCCGCAAATACCTTCCGACCCACGCTCAGCAGCTGTGCGCGCCGTTGAGCGGCCGTAAGGCGCTTTTTAGTCTTTTTCATATTGACGCCGTTGTTACGGTTCCGTAACTTACGGCCCCGTAACCTACGGAACCGTAACCTCAATTCAAGTAGCACATACGTTGCTGCAGGAGCGAACTCAAATCATGTATTACCTACTCTGCGTTACGGTGTTCGTCACCGCATATTTCCTGAACGTACTCGTGATCACCGTCGGCTATCACCGTGCGCTGGCTCACGGCGCAATCAAGCTTCATCCTCGGCTTCGGCGCTTCGTGATTATAGGTGGAAACTGGATCACTGGACTCGATCCGAAAGGCTGGACAGTGATGCATCGCATGCACCATGAACATTCGGACACACCAGACGATCCCCACAGCCCGGTAAATGTTGGCATCATCGGCATCGGCCTGGAGCAACTGCGAAGTTACGAGCGCGTGCTCGTAGGCCTGGCAAAAGAAGATCCCAAGTACACTCAACATACACACGGACTGGACTTCGGTATCTCTTGGATGGTTCGTCGTGGCGTGTGGTTCCTGCCTTACGCCCTCCACGCCGTCGTCGGTTTAGTGCTGGGCTTGAATGTTGGTTGGATGCTCGCCGCGGCCTACTTTTTTGGGATGATGAGCCATCCCTTTCAAGGAGGACTGGTGAACGCGTTGGGCCACGCGGTTGGCGGGCGGAATTTCGAGACCGACGACAACTCACGCAATAACTTGCTTGCAGCCTGGCTGATTGTTGGAGAAGGCCTGCAGAATAATCATCATCGATTTCCCCGTTCAGCGAAATTCTCGTATCGCCACTGGGAACCCGATTTCGGTTTTGTGGTTTGTCTGGCGTTGGAGGCCGTAGGTCTGGCCACGGTGGACTACCAACACTTGATCCCCGTCCCACCCTCGTTTGCCCTTGAGGTCAAGCCCCCGGCTGGCACCATAATCGCGCACGGTTGACATCAAAATTCGACGGGCGTAAAAATAAGACCAGTCAGTCTAACCACTCAGTCGAACCACGTTGCCTTTGATGTCACCTCGCCCCCGATTCCTGAATCTCAAACCTGAAAAGCGCGAGGATATCCTCGAAGTCGCCGCGGAAGAGTTTTCGCAAAAGGGATTTGAAGGTGCATCGTTTAACCAGATCATCGAACGCGCCGGCCTGAGCAAAGGTGCGGCGTATTATTATTTCGACGATAAAGCAGACCTTTTCGATACGGTGCTGCTCTTTGTGGTTGAGCACTTCTCAGACTTTCTGGATTCGACAGATACCAGCGAAGCTCCCGAGAAGTTCTGGGAAACCACGAACACCTACGTCATCAAGGGCATGAATCTCATGCGTCAGCACACGTGGTTGGTGCGCTTCATGCGTATGATCTATGCGTGGCAGGAGTCATCGCCCAACTCGCCCGTCGTCAAACGTGTGTTTGAGTTCGGGCGGCTGAAAACTCGAACCTTCATTGAATCCGGGCAGAAGTGCGGAGCCGTTCGCACAGACCTGCCCACCGACCTGCTCACCGAATGTATGTTTGGACTCGGACTCGGACTTGATCGCTGGTTCCTTGAAAATTTTGATGATTTGAACGATGAAGATCTTGCAAAGTGGAGTGAGCGCTCCACAGATCTCATGCGCCGACTGCTTGAAGATAGGGAGGGAAAATGAAGTGGATTGCCGTGATAATGTGTCTCGCCTTTTCGATGAACGTGGCTGCACAAGAGGTCGAAAAGCCATTGCCGACCGTCAATGAAGTCACCGAGAAGCTCGATGAACTTTATCGCTCTGACTCTTCGCACAGCACGGTCACGATGGAGGTGCTCAACGATCGAGGTTTGCGAACCTTGGAGCTTGAGCAATGGACCCGCGGCAAGGACGATGCGCTGATCGTGATTCGGTCGCCGGCTCGCGAAGCTGGCACCGCGACTCTGAAAAACAAAGAAGGCCTTTGGAATTACGCGCCGCGTGCGGACCGCATGATTCGTGTGCCATCGGGCATGCTTTCGGATTCGTGGATGGGCAGCCATATGACCAACGACGATCTGGTGCGTGAGTCGGAGTATGACGAGGATTTCAAGACGTCTTTGTCGTGGGTGAAAGAGGCAGGCAAAACCTATCTGAAAGCCACGATGACTCCGTTGCCGAAGGCACCTGTTGTTTGGGAAAAAATCGAGTACCTGCTTGATGCGGACGACTGGTACCCGGTCCGTGCCGATTACTTCGACCGGGGCAAGATGATGCGCCGGATGGAATTCAAAGATACGCGGGAAGTCGACGGTCGAAAGATCCCTTTTGTCATGAACCTGCTGCCGCTCGACAAGCCTGGAGAGCGCACGACTTTCAAATATTCGACGCTCGAATTCGACAAAAAAGTCGATGGGGATCTCTTCAGCAAACAGGGCCTGCGCCGTGCCGCGAAGTCGAGGTAGTTTTGATTTTCAGACTCGCACTCCGAAATCTGTTCAGAAACCGCTGGCGTTCAGCCCTGACTGTGGGCGGCATTGCGATTGCCGTGATGCTCCTCGTATGGACACTCGCCTACATCGAAGGCTTCGTTGCCGAGATGGTTCGTGGCGCAACCGCAGTCGATATCGGTCAAATCAAGGTCCAAAACCCCGACTATGTGGAGCGACCGTCGGCGCGCCATGGATTCAAACTTGGAACTCATCTGGAAGATATCTTGGCCGTCCCGGGCGTTGAGGCCGTGGCGCCTCGTGTTCGGGTCTATGGGCTAGTCGGCAACGAAGACACGTCGGGCGTGGCACAAATCATCGGGATTGACCCGGAGATGGAGAGTCAGGTTTCGGTCCTCGACAAAGGGATCACGCAAGGAAAATGGCTTGGCAAAGTCGCGCCAGATGGCCCACGGGAAGCCGTGATTGGCGAACGACTTGCCACCCATATTCACGCGAAGCTTGGGGATGAATTGGTCATGTTTTTCGAGGCCGCGGATGGCTCGCTGGGCAACGATGTGATGACGGTCGTGGGCCTGCTTCAGACGGGCAACACCGCTATCGATCGCAACGCTGTGTACATGAATATTGCTGACCTCCAATACGACGCAGCGCTCGACGATAACGTGCACGAGATCGTCGTGAAAACCACAGATATTCTGGCCGCAGATCAAATTGCGGATTCGATGCGCTCGAAGCTTCCGGGCCTTGCCGTACGGCCGTGGAAAGAGATGGTTCCCGAGATTTCTCAGATGATCGACGTGTCGCAAAAAAGCGACCTGATTTTGTTCGCGATGGTCTACCTGATCGTCGCGTTTGGGCTCTTCAACGCCCAGCGCATGAGCGCACTTGAACGAACGCGTGAGTTCGGCGTGATATTGGCGGTCGGCGTCAAACCGATGCAGCTTTTTGGAACGGTCTTGCTGGAAACGATTCTGGTGACCCTCGTGGGGGCTTTTCTGGGCGCGGGGCTTGGGGCTGCAATCTCTTGGTATCACACCGTGTACGGCTTGGACCTCGCCTTGTTTTCGGACCGCGCCAACTTCGACATCATGGGCATCTCGTTTTCGAATCGACTCTATTTTTCGGTCACGCTGAACGCTGTTTTCAAACCCGTGATTTACATTCTGCCGGTCGCGTTTTTGTGCGGAATTTGGCCGGCATGGAAGGCCGCTCGCCTGAATGCCGTTGAGGCCATTTCGGGCAGAACCTGATCTTCGAAGCGCGTGTGATTTTTACTCTAAGGTTTAAATAAATGTCTGCAATTATCGAAGTCAAAGAGGTCACCCGAACGTACATGCAGGGCGATATCCCCGTGCACGCGTTGCGGGGCGTCGATCTGACGATCTCCAGCGGTGAGTTCTCGGTGCTCGCGGGGCCTTCTGGGTCGGGCAAAACCACACTTCTCAATATCATCGGCTGCATTGATGGCGCTTCCAGCGGTCAGGTCACAGTCAGCGGGCATGACGTCACGCACATGACCCGAACCGAAGGGGCCGAGTTTCGGCTCACGCATATCGGTTTTGTGTTTCAGGCCTACAACCTATTGCCGGTGCTGACCGCTTACGAAAACGCGGAATTTGTCTTGATGCTTCAAGGCGTCTCCGCAGCTGAGCGCAAGAAAATCGTCGAGCCCCTGCTGGAAGAAGTCGGTCTTAAGGACATGATGCATCGTCGACCGCATCAGCTTTCGGGCGGCCAACAGCAACGTGTCGCGGTCGTTCGCGCCATCGCCAGCAAACCCTCGATCGTGCTGGCTGACGAACCCACTGCTAACCTGGACTCCGAGACCTCAGACGGGCTGATGGCGGTCATGGAAAACTTGAACAAGGAATTCGGGATCACCTTCCTGTTTTCGAGCCATGACGAACTCGTGCTGGAGCGCGCTCGACGCATCGTTCGCTTGGATTCCGGCAAAATTGTCGGGGACGAATATGACTAAGGTGCGGCTCAGGGCTTTGGGGATGGCGGCATTCGTCTGCGCGACACCAAGTCTTGCGATGGCCGCGACGCCACTGGTCGAAAGTGAGTCGTTCGCCTTGGAGCTTGGCGGCTACACCAGCTCCACGACAGGGGTCCAGCACCGCCCTTACGATGTCCCCACCCTGCCCCGCACCACCGGTCTGGCTGCGGGTTTGCTACGTTTTGAGTGGCGAGCCTACATCAGCGATAACATCACGATCGACGTCCATAATCGTTTTTTTGCCCGGGTTTCGTCCGCGCCCACCGACGCCTCCGTCGGCCTTGGGTCCACGATCGCGCCAGAACGCACCGTCGATCTCCAGAGCGCCATCGTCGAAGAGGACGGTCTGCTGGTGGAACACGACTTGGACCGAGCTTCAGCGTCCATCAACACGCGTGCCGGGGATTTGACCGTCGGCAGGCAGGCTGTGACCTGGGGCGTGTCGTTGCTCTTTCCGGTGGCGGATTTCTGGACCCAATTCAGCCCGTTTGAACTCGATACTTCGCAAAAGCGCGGCGTCGATGGCGTTCGTTTTCTGACCTACCCAGGCGACCGAATCGAGGTCGACCTGATCGTCGTGGACCGAGGCAACATCGACGATTTGTCGGCCGGCGCTCGAATTGGATGGTCGAGCGATATGGCCGATTACCATTTCATGTTGGCGCGCAATTATGAGCGCGTGTGGATGGCCATGGGCACGGCAGTCGATCTTGATTGGGCTCGATTATACGGCGAGATAGCGACGCCCTTTCTGCCCGATCAGACCCAGCTGGAGCTGCCACGCGCGACCTTGGGATTGAACGTGTTGCGCTCAAAATACACGGTGTCGGCCGAGTATCATTTTAACGGACTCGGCGACGACGATTTACTCGCAGGCCTTTCCAAACCCGAGATGACCCGTGGCGAGCAGTATTTGCTTGGTCGCCACTATATGGGTCTGGCGGGCTCGTACACTCCGC
>JBFFMO010000247.1:0-6388 GCA_041554035.1 Allomicrovenator sp.
GCCCGTGTAGCCACGAGGCATGCGTGCATCAACCCGGTATGTTCCAGCAGGAAGTCCCGCGAACGCGTAAGTTCCATCGCCGGCGGTGAGCATCTCGGTCGTGATCGACCAACCTTTACCGGCGGGTTCCCACACCCGGACCAACATCCCTGGGATTCCAGCCGCGGCCGAATCTGTGACGGTGCCCCCGATGTCAGCTGCCTGAGCCGAGAACGATGCCATCAACGTGACGGCTGCAATGGCCAGAGTCGCTTGTATTTTCATGATTTTCCTCATTATTTCTCTGATGGCGAAAATCTATCACAAGTTGATGGAACTTCGAAACGGTGTGGTTGGCGAGGCCGGCGACGGGCCCGAATAACGAGACCGTAAGGGAGACCTGCCGCGTCAGCCGCTGGTCCCCGGCCACAAATTCTGAAAAGGTGCCCACGACGTTGTGCAAAAGGACGTGGAAATCATGAAATCCCTCATCTGGATCCTGAGCTTCGGATTCCTCATGTCCGCCATTGCGCTCAGTGGAGGGCTCTTCGCCCTGGTGCAAGAATCACTGCTCAAGCGATGGCTCAAGCCCATCGTGGCATTTGCAGCCGGCTCTCTCTGGGGAGGAGCCATGTTTCATATGTTGCCCAATGCGCTAACCAACCATGAAAATCCCATCCAAATCTTCGTCGGGGTCACGCTAGGATTCACCACCGTTTTCGCGCTCGACCAGCTTCTGGAGTGGCACCATTGTCACAAGACAGGCTCAGAACATATCAGGCCACTCGGTCCCCTCCTCTTGGCCGCCGACGCCCTACACAACTTCATGGGTGGGCTCGCGATCGGCGCGATCTTCGTCACCGATATTCACGCGGGCATTGCCGCCTGGATCGCCGCTGCGATGCACGAGATTCCTCAGGAAATCGGAGACTTTGGAGCCATCGTGCACTCGGGGTATACGCGACGACAAGCTTTGGCTTTCAACTTTTTGTCCGCACTCACGTTTCCCCTCGGGGGCGCCATTGCCTGGGCGCTTGGCAGCAGTTTTGATATCCGTTTCTTGGTCGCGATGGGGTGCGGCAATTTCATCTATATCGCGGCTGCGGATTTGATTCCGGAGGTCAAACGAGCCGAGCGTCTTTCGGAGACCTTCATCCGATTTGGCTTTTTCCTCCTTGGCGTCGGACTCCTTTATGCCGGGGCTGTGCTGAAGGGCCATTGAGCCATCGTCGCTTGTCATAAAACGCCCGGCGGCGTAGCTTCGCCGCAGAATTGCACATGAACGGGAGAGTCCGATGAACCACCAGATCACTCATGATCCGGCATTTTCGATGTTACGTGTGGACCTGCAACCTGGTGAGGTTCTGGTTTCTGAAGCAGGGGCCATGGCGGCCATGTCATCGCATGTCGATTTGGAAGCCAAGCTGACCGTACAACCGAACCCGAGCATGGGGGCCACACTTGGGGCTTTATTTGCCGCTGTGATTCGGAAATACCTCGGCGGAGAGAGCTTTTTTGTCACCCACTACACAACGACCTCCCCAGGTTCAGTTTGGGTGGCTCCGACGGTCAGTGGTTCGATCGTGCATCGCCGCCTGGAAGGTGGGCAGACCATCACGCTTTCAGCCGGTGCCTACGTCGCGTCGGCAGGAGATATCGAGTGCATCGTTAAGTACGGCGGTCTTCGCGGCATTCTCGCCAAAGAAGGCGCGTTCTTTCTGAAAGTGATTGGGAACGGAGGCGACCTCTGGTTCAACTCGTTTGGTGGCGTGGATTTCATCGACGTGGACGGCACCTATATCGTCGATAACGGCCATATTGTTGGATGGGAGGGAGACCTGGAATTCGACATCAAGTCCGCCGGCGGTGGGTTGATGGGCTTGATGGCTTCGGGCGAAGGGCTCGTATGCGAATTCAAGGGCCGGGGCCGGGTGTACATTCAGTCCCGTAATTTTGGTTCGATGACCGGCTGGCTTTTGCCGCTGATGCCTTGAAAGGACGACAACATGCAATGTGAACTACTTTACCGGCCTGTCAGCACGATGGCCCAAATCCGCCTCAATGCAGGTGAACAATTTCTGGTCGAACCAGGCGCCATGATTGGGATGAGCACCAATATGGACATGAAGACTGGCCTCGCAGGCAATGGCCAGAGCTCAGGAATCCTTGGAAAACTGGCGAGCGCCGCCGGCCGCATGTTGACCGGTGAGTCGTTCTTCCAGAACACCTATACCGCTCAAAACGGACCCGGCGAACTCCTTCTGGCCCATACGCTTCCTGGCGACATGGTCATGATGGAAGTCGGCAACCACGGTCTAAAATTGCAGTCGACCGCATTTGTGGCCAGCACAACCGGTGTGAATATTCAGGCTGAATTCGGAGGGGCAAAGACGTTTTTTGCCAGCGAAGGGCTCTTTTTGATCTCGGCCACCGCACAGCGTCCAGGAGAACAGCTCTTGATTGGTGCCTTCGGCGGCATTCAGGAAATCCAATGCGACGGTTCGCTTGTGATTGATACCGGCCATCTGGTGGCCTGGGACGCAAACCTTAATTTCAATGTGCAAAAGGCCGCGGGCGGCTGGATCGCCTCGTATCTATCGGGTGAAGGGCTGGTCTGTAAATTCAACGGGCAAGGCCGAATCTGGATGCAGACTCGCAACCCTCAAGAATACGGCACTCTGATCGGAAGCCTGCTTCCTGCACCCACCAACTGAGGTCCCTATGCGCTACGAAATTAGACAACGACCCAATTTCAGCATCGCCCTCGTGACCTTTGAGAGTCCGGGTGAACAGCTCGTGGTTGAGGCCGCAGCCATGGTTGCCAAAGACTCTGCTCTGGCGATGAAAACCAATCTGCGCGGTGGGCTTTTAGGTGCCGCCAAACGCAAGATGCTGGGCGGCGAGAGCCTGTTTCAGAACACGTTCACGGCGTCGAAAGCCGGAGAGACCATTTGGGTGGCACCGGCAGCCGAAGGCGACATGCTCGCCTTTGACATGGACGGAACTCAGCCCATCTACATGTCTTCAGGAAACTACATCGCGTCAGGTCCCGACGTGACCTTGGATTCCTCGTTTCAAGGCGGCAAGGGGTTCTTCAGCGGCACCAGTTTTTTCATGCTTGAAGCCAAAGGTCGGGGCCCACTTTTTATTGGAAGCTATGGCGGCATCCACCCCATAAACGTTGGACCTGAGGGCTACGTGGTCGATAATTACCATATCGTCGCATTCACAGGCGGGCTGCAATACAACGTGAAACGCGTGGGCGGCATGAAGTCTCTTTTTGCCGGCGGCGAAGGTCTCGTGTGTCATTTCCACGGGCAAGGCACGGTATGGGTCGCGACGCGCAGTTCTGCCGCCTTGGCGCGCTTCATCCACCCCTTCCGGCAGACCGAGGGCAGCAAGTCTGGCGGACTGATGGATTTGGTTTCATAGGTCGTCGAAGGTCTTCAGGACTCGAAGAGCTCTAAGCGTGTTCCATCGACTCGGTCTGCGGGATTCTTCCATGTCAAAATGGGTTTGCCCGGCATGCTTCGACGCAGTCCAGGTTCCATCCTCTCGTCGTCGTTTCCTGACGACTTCCAAGGCGTCGCTGAGTCTAGGGTCTTTGACCTCGACCAGTCTAAAATAGTCCAAAGCGCGCAACACATCGAAACGCCAGCGGCATGGGTAGTAAAGCCGCGTAAAGAGCGGGCTGATGACTTCACCTGTTCGATGCGATTTGTAGAGCCTGTGTATCAAGAGGAACTCGCGCCCCTTCGCGGCCGCGTCTTCGAGTTCGTGGACACGGTAAGTGTACCCAGCGGCGCTGTAGGCCTGAATTCCTTCCAACACCGATAGCGTGCTGTGAACCGACGAATGTGTGGCGCCACTACGATTGAGCCTGCAGTTGAAACCACCGTCGCCCAGTCTTTGGCTGAGGATGAAATCAACAATCGTTTTTAGGCGCTCTTCGGGTGCTCGGAAATATGCAAAAAAGTTCAGCGCCATCCCGTTCATGCAGACGTCACTTTCGAGGATATCTCTGGACGAATTGATGCCGCCGTCTGGTCCTATTTCTTCGTCGAGGATCCGAACGATGGTCTCGTTTACCTCCGGCACGCCGGGAGGCAATTCAAGATTCCGAAGGTCCAGAAGCGTGTAATGCGAAGACGTCCATTTGGGCTGATAATATGCACGCCCCCAATGACCATGCGGCCCGCGAGCAGCCAGAAAACGCGCGCCCCACCCTTCTGTGGCGATTCGTTTCTGAAGGTCTGGACGGACTTGTCCTAAGAGGTCGCGTCGGGTCTGAAACTCGATGCTGACGTCACCCTTCAGGAGCCAATCAAGAATCTGCTTATCGATTTCAAACACTGCGCCCTCCTTGGACGGAGCCGTATCATGGGACGTCGAAGCAAACCCCAAGATAGCGTTCTCCATAAGGCACCACACTGGATGCAGATGCTCGCGAACTTGGGTAGCGGTCGTACAGAATATCGTAGGTCCCAGGGATCAACGAAAACGTGGTGTAAGGCCCTTCCAGCAAGTGGCTGCTGTAATCGTATTGAAAATACGAGAAGCCGTGTCGAACTCGGGTGTCTCTGGGAACGGCCCAGAAAGTGACCGTGCTGGAATCGTTCGAGCTCGCTGGCAGGGGCTGACCGTCGATCGTGAACGAAACATCGATCAATGATGACGCGATATCGATGTTTATCGTCTGAGTCGCCCCTGAAATCACCAGGTCTTTGATGAGCACACGCTGCCCATAGGGCACGACGCTTGACGCCGAAGACCGAGAACTGGCGTAGCGATCGTAGAGGATATCGTAGGTCCCCGGAATCAACCGGTTCGTATTGTAGGGACCTTCCAAAACATGGGAGCTGTAGTCGTACTGAAAATACGAAAGCCCGTGCCGAACGCCCGTGTCTTTGGCCACAGCCCAGAACGTGACCGTGCTTGAGTCGTTCGAGGTCGCCGGAAGTGGCGCTCCATTACGCGTGAAATTCAGGGTCAATGCTGTGGATGGAATGTCGATATTGACCGTCTGCGTCGCGCCCGAAATCACCAAATCTTTGATGAGCACGCGCTCCCCGTAGGGCACCACGCTCGACGCGGACGACCGGGAGCTTGGGTAGCGGTCGTAGAGGATATCGTAGGTTCCCGGGATCAATCGATTGGTGTTGTAGGGACCTTCCAAAACATGGCTGCTGTAGTCGTACTGAAAATACGAAAGCCCATGCCGAACGCCCGTGTCTTTGGCCACCGCCCAGAACGTGACCGTGCTCGAATCATTGGAAGTCGCTGGAAGCGGCGCACCGTTACGCGTGAAATTCAGCGTCAATTCTGTGGACGGAATGTCGATATTGATCGTCTGAGTCGCGCCGGAAATCACCAAATCTTTGATCAACACGCGCTGTCCATAAGGCACCACGCTTGACGCTGAAGACCGGGAGCTGGCGTAGCGGTCAAAGACGATATCGTAGGTCCCTGGAATCAACCGGTTCGTATTATACGGACCTTCCAAAACGTGGCTGCTGTAGTCGTACTGAAAATAAGAAAGCCCATGCCGAACGCCCGTGTCCTTGGCGACAGCCCAGAACGTGACCGTACTGGAGTCGTTCGACATCGCCGGAAGTGGCGCTCCGTTGCGCGTGAAATTCAGCGTCAGTTCTGTGGATGGAATGTCGATGTTGATCGTCTGAGTCGCGCCTGAAATCACCAAATCTTTGATGAGCACGCGTTGTCCGTAGGGCACCACGCTTGACGCCGAAGACCGAGAGCTCGCGTAGCGGTCAAAGACGATATCGTAGGTTCCAGGAATCAACCGGTCGGTGTTGTAAGGACCTTCCAAAACATGGGAGCTGTAGTCGTACTGAAAATACGAGAGTCCATGCCGAACGCCGGTATCTTTGGCCACGGCCCAGAACGTGACCGTGCTCGAATCGTTCGACATCGCCGGAAGCGGCGCACCGTTGCGAGTGAAATTCAGCGTCAATTTGGTCGATGGGATATCGATGTCGAGGGTATTTTGACCGCTCGTAATCACGACATCGGACATCAATATTCTTTCGCCGTAGGGGACGACGCTGGAGGCGCTGCTGCGCGAGGAAGGATACCGGTCAAAGACAATATCGTAGATTCCAGGAATCAGACGATGGGTCAGGTACGGCCCCTCAAGGTTATGAGAGCTGTAGTCGTACTGAAAATACCCCAGGCCATGGCGTACACCGGTGTCTTTGGCGACCGCCCAGAACGTGACCGTGCTTGAATCGTTGGAGGTCGCGGGCAGCGGCGCACCGTTCAAAGTGAAGTTCGTGGTCAGGAATCCCTGCGGGATATCGATGACGTCAGGAAACGCGCTCGTGGTCATGCAGGTCGCGCTGCCACAATTGGGGGAAATCACACCCACACACATGCCGCTGTTATCGCA
>JBFFMO010000248.1:0-6370 GCA_041554035.1 Allomicrovenator sp.
AGGACCGAGGCCAAAAGGAGCATGGTCGTTGGGTCCCATGACATGATCGTTGTGCCGGCGGCCCAGGCCAGAAGCGAAGAAATCAGCAGTCCGCCCAGAACCGCGGTGGTTCCTGCGAGTGCTTGTTCGTCTGATGCGTCTTGTGTCGTGAATGCTGCTGCCATGTTGACCTCCTCGTTAGTCGATGTTTGGAGATTAGGTCGGCAGCATGACCCTCGAATTACTCTCAAGTGAAAAGTCGGAGGACTGATGTGAAAACGATGTGAACTACTCGACGATCCGCGGGCCTTCGGCGGTGACTTCGAGCGCTTGGGGTTTGCCTCCGTAATACGCGGACATGCCCGTGTCGATGCGCCACACGTGGTCATCGCATTCTCTGGTGATTCCGCCTTTTTGCACGGTATGACCCACGACCAGGCGTTTGGCGCCAAGGGCGTCAAGGACCATCGCGAGAGCCCGGCAATCCTCGGGGTTAGTGTCCAACGAGAAGCGTCGAGTCCAAACGGGGCTCTGCGGGGTGACGACGATTTTTTCGGGGACGCGGGATTCATGGCCAAGCAGCCAAGAGCGAGTCAATGCGTTGAGCTCCGTGATTCCACTTTGAACGTGCTCTGGCGTGACGCCGCCGTGCACAAAAACACTGTCTCCCACCTGAGTGATGATGCCGTCTTTCGCCAGACGCAGCGCGTAGGGCCCGCCCGGCATGAACGCCGCCACTCGACCCCTCATTTCCTTTGGAACTCGGTCGGGGACGTGTTCCGAAGGAATGTCCGCAAATCCCAAGAAGCCTTCGTTGGTCACGTATCTCAAATCGCCTGCTGCATTCATCAGCTCATGATTTCCGTTGAGCTGAATCACGCGGCCGCCGGCCGACTCGGCTTCGTCCCGAAGTGCCAACATCAAGTCGATTACGGCGCGTTCCTCGGGGCCTCGATCCAAGAGATCGCCAGTCTGGACGAGCCAGGTCTTTCCGCCGACCCAGTGAAGGTCTTCGTCGATGATCCCTGTCTTTTGCAGAATCGTCTTCAAAGCCCCAAAGTCTCCGTGCACATCGCCAATGCCAATCAGGCGTTCAGGAGCCGGATGACGCCAGGTGGCGGCCTGATCGGTCACAGAGTCGTTTTCCTTGGGTGGAATCGCCGCAGCAGGGGCGGCCTGATCCACAGGAGCGTCCTTGATTTCAGGCGTGGCCTCGGACGTGTGCGCTTGAACGACCATTTCCGAAGGAGGCGTTTTTTGACAGGCTGAACACAGGATAAGGACAAATAGGAAGGACTTCACACGCGTCTCCGAAAACCTAGGAACATCAAAACGGCCAGTATCCATGCACTTCCTGACGATGTGGCCGTGCTGCAGCCGCTGGTCGGTGTTTGTTTTGGCGGGTCGCCAGCAGGAAGTTTTCCGCCCGTAGGCTTGGAGGAATCGGCTTTTACACCGACTTCCGCGATATCCTGACGAATCAACGATGCCAACGAGAAATTTGTCGTCGCTTTGGGTGCATTTCCCAATGTGTTCGCACTCGGCGCCGCAGCGGGGGGCAAAGGAATATCGCTGTTTTCAGGTCCTCCCCATCGTCCAAATATTGGGTTCTCGCATTTGGCGTCCCCGGTCCATTCATGCCGAATGATGTAGCGGCCTTGAAATTGATTATCCGAGCCCGAATTCGTGATGCCTTTCTCGAGGCTTCCGTCTGAATTTCGAATCTCTCGTCCACCTGTGATCCCGACCGCCTTCTTGAACACAAGATCCTCGCCGATTTCGGCTTTGGAATATCGGGCGTGGAGGCGAGTCAGCGTCCAACCCCATTCATCGACGCCGGTCACGACGTCGGCACCCAAGGTCGCAAAGTCCTCTCCACTTAGAGTCGGCCCGGGGCAGGGGTCGCAACTCGCTGCGTTCCACGCGTACTCCGTCACGACAGCCTTGGGGTTCTTTTCCAACGTCGCGTCAAAAAGGGCCTGGTAGAACTGAGGGAATGTGTCGCGCACCTCGTTTCGAACTTCGATATTTGTCGGGATCGTCACGTTCGGGTAGTTCGCGACTTCGTAGCGTTGGCCTGGCGCAAGCACATAGACCAAGAGGTCCTGCTTGCCGTTGGAGTTGATCATCCCAAGGCGGATCGGCAACTCAAAATTCTCGGATGTGTATTGGAATCTCAAAGGAGACAAAACTGCGCGTCCATTTTCGTACTTCACTTCGTCCAGATTCACGCGCGCGACAAAAAAGTACTGGCCCCGCTCGATGTAGGGCCGAAAATACGGGTCGGCTCCCGCCGGAATCTTGTATTTATTGTGGTTTAGCCACTTTTCAAGCCCACTTGAGTCGGTCGCGCTCAGGACCACGACCTCGTACTCACCCACCTCAAATTGAGCCTCGATTTTCACCGATCCTGCGCCGTCTTCGTCATCCATGGGGGCGCCGCCAGCACTCTTCATGACCTCATTCTCGTAGAGGTAGTCTTGCAGACAGGGGTCTTTTTCCCAGTACTCAACCAGTCGAGGGGCCGACATCTGGTCGACGCGGTCAAAGATTTCTTTTGGCAGGGTTTTGACGTTTTCTTTTTGCAGAACCTGCGGAACCGGAATCACCATCGCGAAATTCTCGGCGGGTCCGGTGTAGCTGTTCTGCATCGATAAGACGGTCGTTGTGCCGCTGCGCATCAACACGACCTGTGTGGCGTCGTTGAAGAGCTTCGCGTCACCGCCCGCCACGTAGAAACCACAGAATGCTGCAGCAGCCGATGACCAAGCCAAAGCCGCAAGAAGAACCGGAAACAGAATCCGAATTCGCATGTATCCTCCGTTGCGCCATGTAGATTTGCGCAAAAATGTCTCAATTCGAGCGCGAGGATAACAAAACAAATGACTAACGATAAAGCATGTCGTTTGCGCGGCGCCGGCATTCTGTTATCTTTGGAGCAACAGTACTCCATTAACGAACTAGGAAGGTTCCTGCATGACCCATTGTTTTGCGGTGATAAATTTGTTGGCGATTCTTGGCTTCGCGGCTCCTGCGTTGGCTGAACCGCCTCCGGCTCAGACCGATTTGGTCACCGTCAAAACCACGAGCGCCGCCATACGGCAGAGCTCAGTCCTTCCCCTTATGGTCAAAAACGCTCACCGAGAAATTGCTTCTCATTTGAAAGTCGTGCTTTTTCAGGACGACATTTCGGGAGCCTCCGCAGCTTTGCAGCTCACGCCTATCTTGCCAGGCTGCAAACTCGGTCTTACCTACCGCTTCTAATTCAGCACCGTCGCCGGAAAGCCGGCCTTGCCAAGCGCTTCCAGCACTTTGGCGACTTGCTCCGTGGCAACATCGGCAAATTCTGCAGTCTTTGCATCGAGCGAGACGACGACTTCGGCCTCAGGCAATTCAGTCTGGCGAGCGATAACGCGCCCGACTGAACGCACACATCCCTGACACGTCATTCCTTCAACATTTAGCTTCATGGGGTCTCCTTGTAGGGCGCAAAGTCATCACATGAGGCACGCAGGCCTCAGTTCTGAGGTGTGTGGCGATGTAACTGCAACACCCACATCCGCGCATGTGCGCACTCCACCTTAATGATGTTCGATTTCGGGATTGGATTCGTTTTTTGGCACCCATGTTGCTCTATCTAGATGTGACCAAGGAGGCGCATGCGAAGTTCTGCATTCATCTGGACCACATTTCTGACACTTACGGTGCTTCTAAGCTCAGCGAATGCGGCCGCGGAACCCCCGCCGACGCCAGCCTCCGCCGAGGTTCGGCAGGACATGACTTCGGATCTTGTGCGCTCCGCTTCCAAGCGGGTCATCAAGAAATTTCAGATGATGGTATTTGAGGACGAAGAGACCGGGTCTGAAGCGTTTTTCAGTCTCGAACCAGACTTTCATCCTGGTTGTAAGGTCAAACTGACTCTGCGCTTCTGATCTCCTGCCCCGGCACCTTCTGGCCAGACTCGCCATGAGCCGCTACACTGGCTCTATGCGTGTTTTCCTACCCCTCATCATCGTCTTTTTGTCAGGTTGTCTTGAGCCCGCGCTTGAGATGACACAAGGCACCAACGAACTCGATTACGATATCGATGGCGGTGCGCCGGACGTACGCGTTCGTGATGCAGCGGTTTATCCTGACGCCAATGGCCGCTCTGACGCTGATTTACCCGATGTTGTTTCAGGTCCCGAAAATCCGCATCCCGATGGCCGAGACCCCGATATGGCCGTCACCATCCGAAGTGATGCCGGACATGAAGACACCGGTTTGGACGAAAACGGCCGGCCGCTCTAAATCACTCCTGAAATCTCCCATCGCCAAAGCTGACGGTGAAGTCGTAACACCACACACTCAGGCCGTTCAGATCGTCCAAGTTCTTGCCCGCGGGCAGGGTGATGGTCAGGCTCTGGTTTGAGAACGTTGTTCCCACCAGATTTTCAGTCATTGGGAAGCCGTTCGTGTAGTCGTCATCGAGTCCGCCGTAGAAGCGCACATCGACACCGCCACCATCGTATGAAAACCCGTCAACTTTGATCATGCAGTCGTCGATGATCGTGGCGCTTCCTTGGACTCCGTGCGCCTTAGAGACGAGTTGAAGGGTTTGGCCTACGCGAGGATGTAGAGCGGAACATCCATTGGTCTGGTTGTTCGTGGCCTGGCTATTCGTGGCCTGGTTGTTGGTTCCAGTCTGGTTATTGGTGCCGGCCTGGTTGTTGGTTCCGGTCTGGTTATTGGTGCCGGTCTGGTTGGTGTTGGTCGTTGTGCCGCCGTTGTTGGTCGTGACCTGATTATTCGACGGATTTGGACCCAAGTCATCGGTCCCCTCGTCACCACACCCAACCAACACGATAAGAACGAAAACACAGAATCGACGCATGATTTCCACCTTCTAAATGACGATCTCGAACCAACATCGATCGACAACGTGTTGCGCGTCCATTCACATATCCTGTGGCTATCATTGCGTTTCGGTTAACCATCTAAGCGAGGACGCAGCGGCACTTTGTCGAAATCGGTCAAATATTTGGTGGTGAGGAGTGGCCACCGAAGCGACATGTGTCGACCTTTTGGGTGTCGAGGCGAGTGGTCGCTGAGATGTCGACGTTCAATGCAAAAAGGGAGGGTATATGTGGATAGAAACCGAAGGAGGACTCTTTAACCTGGACTTGGTGGAGAGGATTTTTGTGCACGCCCACCGAGACGAATATTCGGTTCGGCTTGGACTCACAGACGAGGGGTATTCCGACATCTGTGTTGGCACAAAAGAAGAGTGTCAGGCGACGTTGGACGCCATCACCAAAGCGGTCGATGTCGTTTGGCGTCCTAATCGAATGTCGGCCAAAAAAAACGCGGGCTTTGACCTTTAGGCCTAAGCTCGCGTTTCAAAAGTCGGGCTCAGGATTTGAGAAATCCCGAGACGTCTTTGGATCGGATTAGAAACCGATACCGATGCCTGCGGTGTAGGCTGCGTACTCGTTCGTCAGGTCGTACGCCACGGTACCTTCAATGAGGAATTCGATGTCTGAACCGATGGCCACACCGATCGTTGCGCCCGGCGTATGGTAGAGTTCGTTGTCTGACGCTTCGGCGGATCCGGAGCTTGCCGAGGCAAAGGCGGCGCGCAAGATATACTTGGGGGTGAAGTAAACAGCGAACCCCTCGCTGACGCGGTAGCCAGTATAAACTGGGATGTACACGTCCAGAACCGAAGCGCTTGCCTCGGTATCGCCCGACCCCGTAGTGATCGACAAATATCCAAGATCAGCGCCAAGCGAGAGGCTCAAGCCCGGAGTCTTGCGGCCGCCGAGCAACTGGTATTTCGCTCCAAGTGATGCGCCAAAAGGGATCCAGATATTTCCGTGAACTTCGAATTCTTCGGTAATACCTCGGCGATACCAGAGATTCAGCGCGGGTACGCTGAACGACTCGGTCTGGTCGCCAACCTCGGCTTCATAACCTGAGTAGGTCATGCCGATACCGGCAACCCCTTGCCCTTCGGGCACGGTGTCTGCGGATTGGAAGGACGCGTAGTTGGCACAGCCGGATGTCGCAAAAATTGCGACGAGCGCGAGAATAAGTCTTTTCATGAAGCCTCTTGAACATGAACCGTGAACAAAGATCGAAACTCGGTCTTTGGTGGTTGGGTCGTTGATGATGTGAAGCTTCGACGATCGGAACTCGGATCGCATTCAAAAAAACGAAATTTTTTCACGAATCGCGGAATAACTTTCGCGGCACGCATCTCTTCTTTCCAGAAAACCTAAAAATAAGGATGCGTAGCGAAGTTCCAAGCGGTCGTTTTGGAACGTTTTAGGGCCCTTTGAGTCACTCCTGACTTTGGCTCAAAAAAACATCGTCAGTCCTGAATCTTGAATTTATTCCGCAGCGTCTCGAT
>JBFFMO010000249.1:0-6362 GCA_041554035.1 Allomicrovenator sp.
GTCATCACGTAGTGATTCTCGAAATTCTCAAGCTCCATTTGAAGCTCTTGATGAGTGCCCGCAAATAGGCGCGTGTGGCCTCGGAACTCGTTCAGCGGTTTGGACACCTCGGCAAGATTGCCAGCGATAGTCGAGGCGATCGCGTCATCATCCGGGGCAACCGAGACCCAGAAAAGCGCTGGGAAATTCTCGCTTATCGAGAGCCAGAGCGAATCCGGAGATTCGGGGTCGAACCACCAAACCGGTCTGTAATCGACATCGATATCAAAGGACTGAATAAGCTTTCCAAACGCCAAGGGAACACAACGATTCATCCGTTCGATCGCCATTTCCCGGAAATAAGGTGGCACAACGTATTCGAGCCCTTCGTCTGAATACGCCTCGATAACCTCGGCCTTGAACTCAGCGCTCTTGGTCTCCGACATCCATGCAAACCACTCGTCCTTGCGGCGCGTAAAGAGCTCGTCGAGCCAATCTGTTTGTCTAAACCAATGTTTCATCACGACCTCCAATGGGTCCAACCTAACAAACCGCACAGGGAATTCACCTGAAACTTCGTCAATCCTGAGAGTCTTGGACCTCGGCGGAGTCAAGAACTGTGATCTTGGCCTCCAGGCGTTTGAAGGTTGCTTTGCCGATGCCTTTGACCCGCTGAATATCACGCGTTTTTCGGAATTTTCGCTTGGCCCGGTAGGCCATGATTCTTTCGGCGGTGGCAGGCCCCACCCCGGGAAGCGTGTCCAACTCCTCCGCTGATGCCGTGTTGATGTTGACCGGAAATTTGGGTTCTTGAGGCGGTGCGGGCTGCTCCACGACCTTTTCCGCCGGCTTGATCACATCAGGGCTTGCTCGGGCCCGATGCGCCTCGACCTCGGCCGCCGTCCATTGAGTGGTCCACTCAGGACCGTCCATCGAGATCAAACCAAGAACCACCACCATGACCAATGCGTACATATCCACCTCCATCGAAAGTTTTCTGGAAACTCGATGGGGTTATCGGTCAATAGGTATGAAAAGTTGCGAAATGCGGAAACGTAGGCAGGACGGGCATTACACGGAGGTGACTAGCGCTGTCAGCGTCTTTGCCGTCCACGGTGTAAGCAGGATTCCGTTGCGCCCATGTCCGGCGGACAAAAAGAGGCCCGGATGCGAGCCTGCACGCACGATGGGGAAATTCGCTAACGATACCGGCCTAAACCCGCACCAGGTGTCGATCAGCGGTTGATCGTACATCGCAGGCAAGGTCTCCCAGGTGCCACGCAAGAGCTCAAAAACGCCACCGGCGGTCATGCTGGCGTCAAAGCCCTTTTCTTCCATCGTGGCTCCCACGACGATCTGACCCGCTGATTTAGGTGCCAAATACACATCCGGCGCCCGGATCACGTGGGTGCAAAGTGGCGGCTCACCGAGCCCGATCGCGAGCATTTGACCTTTGACGGGGCGCACGTGAGGCCGGTCATCTCCAGACAGGCCGTCGATTTGTCGGAGCCACGCGCCCGGGGCAACGATCAGTTTTTTGCATGATAGAGGACCGGCAGACGTGAGCACTTCAAAGCCGACAGGCTTGAACTCGATCTTCTCGACGTTGACGCCCTCCCTCAAAATCCCACCAGCGCGCTTGAACGCCTCGACAAGCGCTTGCAGAAGCAGGCCCGTGTCCACCTGATGGTCTCCTGGGATAAATAAACCTCCGGGCGTTGTGGGAGATATTCCAGGCTCCATTTCGCGCAACGCCTCTGAACTCAGGCGCCGAACATCGAGCTTAAGCTCTTGGTGGTACGTGTTGAGGCGATTGATGACCTCTAGATCGTCGCGATCCAGCGCCACAACCAACGTGCCTTCGGTCCGGTAGTCGACATTGATGCCGGACGCCGCCTCAAGTTCGGCCACAAAATTCGGCCATAACTCCATGCTCTGGCGGCCAATGGCGAGCAGTTCTTCTTCTTCCCAACGCACTTCGGCCGTGGGCGCAAGCATGCCCGCGGCGGCCGTCGACGCTCCTGCGCCTGCGACCTCGCGCTCAAGAATCGTCACCTCGACCCCCTGCCGAGCAAGGAGCCATGCGGCTCCAAGGCTTGCTACTCCGGCACCGACGATGACGACTTCATGCATGATTTTTACTTGGAAAGAAGGGCTTCCAGACGTTCGCGAACCACAGGATGATTACGTACTACGTCCAAGGTGATGCGCGCATGATCGTGCGCATATCCGTTGCCGATCAGAAGATCGACGTCTTTACCCACGCCCTCGCAGCCGAGTGCGGCTTTCGAGAAATCAGTCGCCATATTGAAGAAATAAACCTTGCCGCGATCACGGCATGGCAAAATCGCAGCCATCTCCGAATTCGGCACGTTGCACGTGTTGATCACAACATCCACAAGCTCGCCGCCCGTCATGTCGAGCACGGCTTTCAAGACTTCGGTTGGGCTGGTGGCGTCACCGGTCCGGAAGACGTCGATAAGCCCAGCTTGTTGCAAAGCCTTCAGGTTATCGTCACGAAGATCGAAGCCGTAGACGGCGCCAAAAGAACCCATCGTTTCGCGCGCCGCAGCAGCGCAGAGCATACCGCTTTTCCCAGCGCCCAAAATCAGGACACTTCGTGCACCTTCAACCAGACGTTTGGTCTGTGCCGGAGCACCACAAACGTCGAGCGAAGAAAGCGCCAATCGCGAAGGCATATCGTCTGGCAACGCCACGATCGGTGCGCTCGGCCATAGGTAGGCGCGACCACGAATATCGACTTGATCGGATTCCAGATGAACTTCCAGAATCTCATCGATATGCAGCGGAGTAAGCGTCAGGCTCACAAGCGAAGCCACCGAATCGCCGACCTCAACCGGACCGTCGTATTTGGGTCCACGCTGAATCACGGTCCCGAGCAGCATTCCGCCACTTCCGGTCACCGGATTCTGCATTTTTCCACGCTCATCAACGATGCTTTTAATTCGCTCGCCGATCTTCTTTTTATCGCGACCCACTTCACCAATGATCTGATGAAAGCTGGCTGAGTCGATATTAAGCGTGGCCACATCGATCACGATTTCGTTGTCGAATGCGGGCGCAGTATTATCAATTTCGATCGCGGCCTGAGGCAGCGCCCCCTTGGGCTCGATGACACGGTGCAGACCGTAGAGGTCTCCGGCTTTACGCAGCATTATTTTCCTCGTCCATCATAAGAATTGCTTCTTCGATCGCGACACGGAATGCATCACCGCGGGTCACCGAACCGGTTCGCCACGCTTCTGCCAATGCCACGATTCCTTCTTTTTCAGCCGATAACATCAAATGGCGCATCGCGCACAGGGCCTTGATGTCGTCGCCCATGGCGAGCTTGGTCAACGACTCCATGTTGATATCGCCAGTCAAGGTATTGAGCGCAAAGCCGAGATCGAGGTCGGATTCGTTTCCAAGCACCGAGAGCATCAGCTGTGCTGCGCCGCGAACCGCCATCGGGTATTTTTCCGACGTCATCTTGGTGACAAGATCTTCCAACGGAGCGATCAGGTCAGGTTCTGCCACGGCCCAAGTTGCCGCATCACACAAGGTGCGAACGACTTCCACGCGAGCGACGGCGTCGTCTCCGGCTGGGTCAAACGCTTCCAAAAGCTCCACGACCAATGCCATCGTCGTGTCGTCGGGGTCGGTCTGCGTCAACGGAAGTCCAGTGATACCGGGGCTTCCTGCTTCGTTGATCACACGAATTTCGTGCAACGCGACTTCGAACGCCAATTTGACCAATTCTTCGTCCGGCACCAAACCAGCGGCGACCGAGTATTTTGGATTGGTCATGAAGTCGTTTTCATCTTCTGGCTCGTCGATCGTTGCATCGGGGTCACCGCCAGACTGCCAGCTTGCAGCGGCAGCGACGGTTCCAAGCAAGGCAGCAAACTCGAAGGCTTCGTTGTCGTCGGCGGCATCAAGCACACCAAGGACATCGAGCCAAGATGGAGAACCGGTCACCTGGTAGGCGTCTGCCACCAGAACCGAATCACCCAACCAGCCGGTGTCAACTTCGCCGGCGAGCAGCTTCTTGCCGTATTTCGAGGGCTCAAGGAGGCCAAGCATGGCGGCATCGACGCCGTTTTTGATCTCGTCGTCGTCTTCATTTCGAAGTTCCAAAAGGTCGCTCAACATCATGTCGGCGCCAAGCAGGCCGATGGCACGAATCACGTCGCGCACGTCTTCGGACGCTTCGATAAATTCACGCAAGGTGTCTTTATCGTCGATTTCGAGCAGGCACATCGTGGCCGCAAATCGGTGTTCTTCTGAAGCCAGCGCCTTGCCGAGCAATTCGTGTTCCCAGGGAACTCCAAGACGAACAAGGTCGTTCAGGACATCAAAATCGCCTTCCGAGAGACGATCATCGATCTCGTCACTGACCTCATCACGAAGAACCATCAGGGCGACAAACGCCTCGAGTCCTTTGATATCTTTGCGGTTCGGCACATTTTTGTACCAAGCCTCAAGAAGTTCGGGATCGGCCACGAGACCAAGGATTGTGACACCAAAGGGGCTCACATCCTTGAGCAGTCGTCGTTGTGGCTTATCCAACTCAATCTGGCGCGCAACAACGTCTACAAGCAGGCTATCGATTTCATTCATGAGGCTTTTCCGAGTCCAAAGGTTTATCTGGCGCCTCCTTATCACTTCCTTTCTGCAAAATACACGCGGTTTGCAGCGGCACTTAGCGGCAAGCGTCGAGCGGGGCCCAAATCTCGAAGTCATAAGGCCAAAACCCAATTCGCAACATTTCGATGGCATTGACCGATAACCCCGAGCATGTGGAGGTTCAATGCTCGGGAAAAACCACGAAAACATCATCGACTTTGTCGTGCGCGATAAAAGATCAGTGCTCAAATTCCTTGGGTTCGACCTGCCAGACGACGTCAGCGTTGAGGCGGAACGAGGGCTCGACCTTAGCGAGGCAGATCCAAAACAGTTGTTGGCGGATGGGCAAATTGTGATCGGAAAACCACCGACATATGGGCTGGTGATCGAAGTCCAAACGACGATGACCCGCAAAGATTGGAAGGAAAAACAGTTCAAATGGCCGCATTACGCGATTGGCCTTCGAAGTGCCCTCAAATGTCCGACCGGCACGCTGGTCATCACACTGAATTCTCGAATTGAAAAGCTGGCTAGAAAACCGATTCAAATTGGCTTGAATTGCTGGTGGCAGGCCATAGTTATCGGTCCATCCAATTTGCCGCGTGACCTATCGGTCGAATTTGCCCGCACCAATCCAACGCTAGCGCTCCTAACGATGATGGCGCATGGCCAAACTTACACATCGCCTGAAACCCCTGCAGCCATGTTGCAAGGGTTATGGGAGTCCGAGCTTTATCAAAGCCTTGAGAACGAACAACAACGCATCTACTATGACCGAGCACTTCAGACGTTGCCGCTCTGGATTGCTCAGGCCCTATCGGAGGACCCCATGACACAGGAATATTTCAGCCCCGTCGTGCTCAACTACGTCGAACAAGGCCGAGTAAAAGGCCGCGAGGAAGGTCGCGAGGAAGGTCTTGAACAAGGCATTGAACGAGGGATTGAAGCTGGTCTTCGCCAATCCATCCTGCTGCTGCTCGATTCCCGCGGCTACGTAACGACCGATGACGACCTGCAACGTATCGAAAACGAGCACGACAGATCGATGTTGGAGACATGGGTGAAGGCGGCGGCCAATCAGGTTGCAGAAGAGCCGTTTTTCGACGACCACTGAACGATAATGCTCAATCTTGGGGGTGCCATTGAACCGCATGATGACTCGCTTTTTTCCTATTCTAATCGTGCTTCTTTTTGGCTGTGCAGACCGTGACCGGGTGGCGAAAAAGGAGCGTAAGGACGATGACTTAACCGTCCTTTTCATAGGAAATAGCCACACCTATGTCCACGACGTCCCGAAGATGGTCACTCGGCTAAATGATAGCCAGCCCGGCTCGCCTAGGATGACGATTCGATCAGTCGCTGAGCCCGCCTACACGCTCGAAGATCATCTTTCGAACGGCAAAGCCAAACGAACGATCGAGACTGGATTCTGGAATTTTGTGGTGATTCAACCGGCGAGCCTCGAGCCCTTCCAAGGTCCTGACGCTCAGGTATCGAATTTTCGAATTCTCGCAGACGCTGCTGCCACCAAAGGAGTTCCTATTCTTTACGGGATTTGGCAGCGGGAAGAGGGGCATGAGTTCTATAGTTGGAAGGGTATGCCAACAACCCCTGTCTTGGCGGCCGAGAAGATCCGGACGACCAACCTCGCCACAATCAACGGCACCTCTGCACAACTCGCCGCTGTGGGCGATGCCTGGGTTCTGGTTCAATCCAGACATCCAGAACTGAAGCTCTATATGGACGGCAACCAC